>JAAYFX010000343.1 GCA_012728025.1 Clostridiales bacterium | reverse complement strand
TACCACACCTCCTTATTTATTTTAAAATGGTAAGTCCGAATCATCGTATACTTGCGCTGGCGATAATTGTGAGCCATGGTTTATTTTTTCCGGCACTTCTTTCACCATATATTCATCAAGCGCCTCCTCAAACTTATTAATATCATAGTCGCTGCTTAATTCAATAACTTTTGTTGGTATTTCAATTTTGCCTTCACGCCATGCTGGACCGCTGCGCCATTGATAGAACTTAACTCTAACTTTTGGCTTTAAATCATTGTCCTCATCCGGAACCGGTATTTCCATATTTGCAAAAACGCCCACCGCTGCTTTTCCAACTAATGATTGAAAGTCGCCGTTTGCGCCGCGGAACGTATAGCCCGCATTTGATTTTTCAATCGCCGTAATAAATGCTTTAAAGAATGGCATCGCGGTATCTTTATAGCTTCTAATATCTTGTGCGTCATAAGGCCATTTTTCAATATCATTTTTTACAAATCGACCAAACATTCCTTTATGCTCGCCGTCAGCAATATCAAACTTTACGATGATATATTCCTTATCAGGAACATCTTCAATCGCAATAATGCGGAGCGGATAAGCACCCGGCTCAATTGAACTACTCCCAAACACATGCGCTTCATCCGCGCTGTCATATAAATCCCACTTTGTAAACTTACTCATTATTATTTCCTCCTAAATTATAATATTCTCTAATTTTTTCAATAACAAAGTTTAAATCATTAGGTATGCGTTGCTCGAACATATCCTCCGGTGATTTTGTCACGCTTAAACCATCGGTGTTTGTTAAGAATGCATATCCTTCACTATCTTTAACGCTGTTTAAAACGATTGTAAACAGCCCCTCAATACTAACTTTTTCATCGAGCATTTTCCCGACCGTTTTAGGTTTAACTTCCCCGAAGTCGTTTCGCTCCTCATGCATCGTAATTGTTACAATAACGTCGCTTGGCAATTCCGCTTGAACGAATGTAATTAGATTGTAAAAGTTTTCCGCCATTTCACGATAATGGTTAAAAATGTTACTTCCTTTTGTTCGCTCCGCCCCCGCGCTCATTAGCGCATGCGTTAATAAATAACCCGCATCATCAATGATAATGTTTTTAACGCCCGCGTTTACATATCCAAGCATTTTTTGTTGGATTTCTTTATAGTTAAATGTTTTTAAGAACGGCTTATCATTTTTGAAAGGCAGCGGTTTGCCTAAAATGTTAATAAGCGCGTAATCCGTTTGAGGTAAGTTTTTTAATGAGTGCGACTTACCTGACCCACTCTTTCCAATAATTAGAACTGGTATTGCCATTTTATTTTTCCTCCTTCATATTAAATAAATAGCTTAATGTATCATCATAGATTAACTTAAAGTTTTCTCCTTTACGCACCTCAACCTGTGCGCCCTTTAATGTCGCGAATATCTCCGCTTCTTTTTCATCCTTAAATACTTTTAGCGCTCTACTTGCGCCCTCTTTAATTACCGCATATTCATCGCCCGTATACCAAAGTTCGTGCGGTAGCGGCTCCGGCAAATCATCAATATGCGCGTTTTTGTATTTTTCAAGCTCATTTGTTTTTTCAATAAGCCAACGCTCAACGCTTAAAATATCATCGCTTGTAATTTTATATTGATACTCGAATATCGCGCTTGTTATTTCGCGTCGATTCATTTTGCTAAAGTCTTTAATAAACGCCACATTTCGTGCGACGTCCACGAACATGCCGTTTTTGCGGGCAAGCCATGCATATATTCGGTTCTGCGCTTCCCAATCGCTAAAATCGCCCTTAGCAACGGTGTTCATTTTTGTTGTTTTATAGTCGGTTATTTCGTAATTTTCAATGCGGTCAATTCGCCCCGATATTGTTACGCCGTTTGGCAGCGTATAT
>JAAYFX010000141.1 GCA_012728025.1 Clostridiales bacterium | reverse complement strand
GGGCTGTTCTTGGGGAAAGCATACTGGGACGGGCCGCTGCAAAGGATATTATTGAGATAAATTGTATCCAGATAAGAGACTTTACTGAAAACAAACAGGGTCAGGTGGACGACTATACCTATGGCGGCGGTTGGGGCTGCGTTATGATGGCGCAACCTTTGAAAAGTTGCCTTGATTTTATTCGGGACTGTTCGCCTGATAGAAAAACCCGTGTTATATATATGTCTCCCCTTGGGGAAAAACTTACACAGGATAAAGCCCGCCAGTTGAAGGATGAATACGACCACCTTGTGTTGGTTTGCGGACACTACGAGGGTGTGGACGAGCGCTTTATTGAAGCCTGTGTTGACGAGGAAATCTCTATGGGGGATTTTGTCATGACGGGGGGAGAAATCCCCGCCATGGCCCTTGCCGACTGTGTTTGCCGCATGATTCCGGGGGTGCTTTCCAGCGAAGAATGCTTTACAGGGGAGAGCCATTGGGATGGACTTTTGGAATACCCCCAATACACAAGACCGGAAGTGTGGGAAGGCAGGCAGGTTCCCGAGGTTCTTAGAAGCGGACACCATGCGAACATTGCAAAATGGAGACGAAAGCAGTCCATAATTCGCACAAGACGGCGCAGGCCGGATATGTATGAAAAGCTGGAATTTACTGAAAAGGCCGATAAAAAGCTTCTTTTGGAAATAGACAAAGAGCTTAGCGAGGAAAATGGCCCGCAGTTGGAGGAATAAGTATGATAATCGGTATTGACATGGGGGCAACAGCAACAAAAGTTGTTGCAATGGAGGAAGATAAGCTTGTTTTCTCAAAAAGTTTTTTAGCAAGCGGAGAAAACACCTGCGAAATCATTGAAAATACGGTTATTAAAAGTATTTTGCCTGAAGCTGGGGCAGAGCTTCTTGCCCTTACGGGGGTAGGCTCGGAAAATTGCAGCTTTGAGAACCTTGCTTCAAAGGTTGTTCGAATTCCTGAAATTGAAGCGACAGGGGAGGGCGGAACATGGCTTTCCGGTGTTAAAGAGGCTGTGGTTGTAAGTATAGGCACAGGAACCTCTTTGGTTTTATCCAAAGACGGCGGATATAGGCATATAGGCGGCTCTGGCGTGGGAAGCGGAACCTTGCGTGGGCTTTCAAAAAAACTTTTTGGAAACGATAGTTTGATTGAGCTTTTCACCCTTGCGGAAAAAGGCAGCAGATATACTGTTGATATAACAATAGGCGATTTGTTCTCTGGAACAGATACATTACCAGAGGATTTGACAGCTTCAAATCTGGCGAAAGCAAGCGAAAAAGCAAATGAGGCCGATTGGGCAAAGGCTGTAATAAATACAGTTTTAGAGGTTGCTGGCTCTCATGGCGCTCTTGCCTGTGAAGGCTTTGGGGTTAATACTGTTATTTTAACCGGCGGCGTAACCGTTACACCCCTAGCCAAAGAAATATATGATAATTTCCAGCGTCTATATAAACTAAATTACATTATTCCCCCCAATTCCGACTATGCAACAGCCATAGGTGCTGTTAGGATAGCGGCAAAGGGATTATAATTTAGGAATATAATTTCTTTGGAATCCGTGGATTTTTAAATGCACAAAAGGAGATATATGGAGCTTTGTAATATAAACCATATAAAGCCGCTGCTTGCCAGACATGGCTTTCATTTTTCCAAGTCCATGGGGCAAAACTTTCTAATTGCTCCATGGGTTCCTCAGCAGATTGCCGAAGGTGCGGGGCTTGATGAAAATACGGGGGTTTTGGAAATCGGCCCCGGAATCGGCTGCCTTACGGAACAGCTTTCAAAACGTGCCGGAAAGGTCTTGGCTATTGAGCTTGACAAAGGTCTTGAAAATGTTTTGGGGGAAACCTTATCGGAGTTTGAAAACATCAAGGTCATCTTTGGGGATGCTTTGAAGCTTGACCTTAAAAAGCTTGCCGCTGAGGAGTTTGGAACTTTAAAGCCTGTTGTTTGCGCAAATCTCCCATATAATGTTACAAGCCCTCTTATTTCAGCCTTCCTCGAGGCGGGCTGCTTTGATAGCATGACCATTATGGTTCAGCGGGAGGTGGCAAGGCGCATTTGCAGTGTTGCGGGGGAAAGTGACTACGGTGCTTTTACTGTGTATGTGAACTGGTATGCTGAGACTGAAATTTTATTTGATGTTTCTCCAAGTTGCTTTGTGCCTCGGCCCAAGGTTTGGTCAAGCGTAATTAAGCTTAGGAGCCGCAAGGCACCGCCGGCTCAGGTTTCTGATGAGGCTCTGTTTTTTAGGATAGTTCGAGCGGCTTTTAACCAGCGGCGGAAAACTCTTGCCAATGCTCTTTCGGCCGGCCTTCCCGAAATTACTAAGGAGGAAATTTTAAAAGCTATGGAGCTTTGCGGTATGGAGGAAAAAGTTCGCGGTGAGGTGCTGGATATAAAGGGTTTTGCAGAGCTGACAAATGAAATTTCAAAAATGATGGCCTAAAAGTTTGAGACGGACGACTTCCTTGAGCCGTCCGTTTTCCACCAATAAATATAAAAATGCACTATTTGCTTTTCAAGGGTGAAATGGTATAATACCTAAGATTTAGATATTATAATTCAATGCCTCCGCAGGTTCCCGTTATGTGGCCAGAACCCTTGTGGATGCGGAAAAATGCTATACAATATAAGCGCCGGATAAGCGCCGGAGTACGGAGGACAAAGGAAAATGGAAACTGCCAAGGCAAAGAAAAGAATAGTCGTAAAGGTTGGAACCTCAACTTTGACCCACGAAGGCGGAAAGCTTAATTTCAGAAGTTTTGATAGGCTTTCAAGGGTTCTGGCCGATATACATAACACAGGATACGACATTATTCTGGTTTCTTCCGGTGCCATAGCCGTTGGGGCAGGAAAGCTGCTTATGAAGGAAAAACCTCAGGAGCTTTCTTTGAAACAGGCGGCGGCAGCGGTGGGCCAGTGTGAGCTTATGCACCTTTACGATAAATTTTTTGGTGAATACGGTCAAATTGTTGCGCAAATCCTACTCACCGGAGATGATGTTCAATCACCCGAGATAAAGCAAAATCTTATAAATACGTTTAATGCCCTTTTAAATCTTGGTATTATCCCCATTGTCAACGAAAACGACTCGGTAAGCTATGCAGAAATTGAAACTCATACCGAGGAACACAAGATTTTTGGCGATAATGACACTCTGTCGGCTGTGGTGGCGGTTTTATGTAAGGCGGAAAAGCTGGTTTTGCTGTCCGATATTGACGGACTTTTTGATGAAAACCCCTGTGATAATCCTGATGCCTGCCTTATAAGGGAGGTAAGGGAAATTGATGAAAAAATCAAAGCAATTGCAGGAGGGGCGGGCAGCAGCAGAGGAACCGGCGGCATGATAACAAAGCTTCAGGCGGCGGAAATGGCAATGAATAACGGAATTGATATGATAATCGCAAATGGAAATCATCCCGAGCTTCTATATGATATTGTAGATGGACGGCCGGTGGGCACTCTTTTTGCGGGAAAGGCGGAAGTATGACAGAGCTTGAAAAACTTGGAATGGCGGCGAAAAGTGCTGAAAGGCAGCTTGCAGTTGCCGGAACTCAAAAGAAAAATGAGGCATTGGAGGCCATACGTCTGGCGCTTATTGCCTCAAAGGAGCGCATCCTCTCTGCAAACGCCATAGACATGGCAAATGCCGAAAAATCCGACCTTAAAAAGTCATTTATGGACAGGCTGCTTTTAACCTCTGAGAGAATAGATGCCATTGCGGATGCAGTGGGTGAAATTATTTCCCTGCCAGACCCTATTGGCGAAGTTGTTTCCATGTCTGACAGGCCAAACGGTTTGACAGTTGGAAAAAGGCGGGTTCCTCTGGGGGTTATAGGCATTATTTTTGAAGCCAGACCCAATGTTACTGTGGATGCGGCGGCACTTTGCCTTAAATCCGGCAATGTCTGCATACTTCGAGGGGGCAAGGAAGCGATTAATTCCAACAAGGAATTGGTTAACATAATGCGTGATGCTTTGACTTCGGCAGGGCTTCCGGCAGACTGTGTTTGCTTTGTTTCAGATACTTCAAGGGAAAGCGCGAGAGAGCTTATGTCTCTGCGCTCATATCTTGACGTTTTGATACCCCGAGGGGGTGCTGGACTTATAAAGGCGGTTGTGGAAAATGCCAGCGTACCTGTCATTGAAACGGGGAAAGGCAATTGCCATATATATGTGGACAGTACGGCAGACCTTGAAATGGCGGCGGAAATTTTGGAAAATGCCAAGTGCAGCCGTCCTTCTGTGTGCAATGCTGTTGAAACTCTTCTTGTAAGCTCTGAAATTGCAGCTGACTTTTTTAAATTAGCCCTGCCACGTCTGGAAAAACACAAGGTTGAGTTAAGATGTGACGAAAGGTCAATGGAGCTTATTGGTGAAAAAGCAAAGCCGGCAACATTGGAGGATTGGGATACTGAGTATGATGATAGTATCCTTTCTGTGAAACTTGTTGATACAATGCAGGAAGCTATCGAGCATATAAGTCGCCACGGAACTGGTCATTCCGAGGCTATAATCACAAAGGATTATACAAACTCTCAACGCTTTTTAAACGAGGTTGACGCTGCCGCTGTCTATGTAAACGCCTCCACCCGCTTTACAGATGGCGGGGAATTTGGCCTTGGGGCGGAGATTGGCATATCCACACAAAAACTTCATTCAAGAGGGCCTATGGGTCTTAGAGAGCTTACAAGCAGCAAATATATTATCTATGGCAATGGTCAGATAAGATGAAAATCAAGTTAACATAATATTTATAAATGCCGTATGCAAAGGTGCATACGGCATTTATATTTAGCAAAAAAGTTTTATTTTGAATAAAATAAATAAGGCAAAGAAAAAAGCTCTTG
>JAAYFX010000140.1 GCA_012728025.1 Clostridiales bacterium | reverse complement strand
GGTATCCTCGGGTATTTCGTGGTCACATTGAAGGGTTTCCGCATAGCTGCGGATGCTGGTTATAGGGGTTCTAAGCTCATGGGAAACATTTGCCACAAACTCACGGCGCATAGCCTCGGATTTTTTGAGGTCATCCAGAGTTTTTTCCAGCCGCTCTGCCATAGCACTGAAGGTGCGGGTTAAAACGCCGATTTCGTCTTGAGCATCCGAGCTTGGTTTTTGCGAAAAATCCCCTGCGGCAACCTGCTCGGCAGCCTTTGTAAGGCTTTGAATCGGCCCTACCATAGTTTTTGCAAGCAATAGGCTTAAAAGCAGGGAAATTAGCAAGCCGACAAAAAGAGCCTCCAAAATTATCTCAAAGATAGTGGCGCTAAGCTGGTGAACATCGTTTTTGTTATCAAATATATATACGATATATTTCGAGCTGTCCCCTTGGAAGGGGAGAGCCACGTCCATATAAGAAGCGCTGTGGTCACTGACATAGCCTTCAGAGCCGCCAATTGCCGTTAAAATGTTCGGCGTAATGGCAAGACTATCTGTTTCGGGGCCGGAGCCGGCAAGGACAGAGCCGGTTTCGCCATTTAAAACATAGTAATTGCGGCTGCTGGAGTCAATACCCAATTGTCCCGAGTGAGCCTGAATAACATTTTCCATTCGGGAAACGGCATCAGAGCTATCAGCGGCGGAGTATAGGCTTGCCGCAAGCTCGGGATTTTCAAAAACAGTTTTCATCTGGGTATAAAAGTCTTCCAGATAAAATGACCTGATTTCGTTTATAAGAAAGGCACCCACTACGGCCATAAGAGATAAAATAAGCAGCAGAACAATGAGAACAAGCTTTGTATAAAGGCTTTTGTTCATTTAAACCTCCATATTGCGGCAAAGGTTGCCGCAGGAATTTTTAAGCCTTCCGCTCCTTTAGGATTCGTTGAAATAATAGCCGACTCCCCGCTTTGTCATAACATATAAAGGTTCAGCAGGATTATCTTCAATCTTTTCCCGAAGGCGACGCACCGCAACGTCCACAGCCCGCAGGTCACCAAAATAGTCGTACTGCCAGACCTCGCTCATCAGCTCCTTGCGGGATATAACCTTGCCCGGATGGGAGGCCAGAAATTTTATAAGGTCATATTCCCTCTGGGTAAGCTCAAGCCCTTTGCCGTTTTTGTAAACGGTGTGACGGCTGAAATCTATGACTATATCTTTCATGCGTAGTGTTTCGCCAGAGTCCTCCGCCGGAGGCGGCTCTGCCGTTGCGGCCCTGCGCATATTGGTGTTAACCCTTGCCAAAAGCTCCCGCATGGAAAAGGGCTTTGTTATGTAGTCATCCGCCCCAAGCTCCAGACCAAAAACCTTGTCGGTTTCTTCTTCCCTTGCGGTTATCATTATAATTGGGATATTGCTGCCCTCACATCGCAGAGTTTTGCAGACCTCAAAGCCATCCATATAAGGCAGCATAACATCAAGTAAAATAAGGTCGGGATTGTTTTCTCTGGCGAGTTTCAAGCCTTCTTTGCCGTCATAGGCATAGATGGTTTTATAATCGGCCTTTTCCAGATTGAATTTAAGAATATCTACAATGGCCTTTTCATCATCGACAATCAGAACGGTCCTTTGCATATCCACCGGTCCTTTCCCATTGAAAATTTTTATGTTAATTTTGGAGCAGAGCCTTGGTCTTTAAAATCGCCACTACGGTTTTAGCGTCGGCCAGCTCGTTATTCATAACAGATTTGTAAAGCTCGTCAATATGCACCTTTTTAACATCGAGAAATTCATTTTCATCAGGGTGTGCCTGCCCAAAAATTAAATTTTGAGCAAGGTATAGATAAAGAGTTTCCCGACAAAAGCCGGGGGAAGGATATAATTTTCCAAGGTCTGTGTACTGCATAGCGGTGATACCTGTTTCCTCGCTAAGCTCACGCTTTGCGCAATCAAGAGGGTCCTCCCCCTTTTCAAGCTTGCCTGCGGGCAACTCTAACATATGCTCGCCCATGGGGTAGCGGAACTGGCGCACACAGTAGACATAGCCCTCGTCATCTATGGGCAAAACCGTAACACCGCCCGGATGCTCAACAACCTCACGCAGGGAGTGTTCGCCATTTGGCAGTATGACCCTATCTAAGGTGGTTGCGGTTATAAGTCCTTCGTAGCCGCAGATGCGGTGTATGGGGGTTTCAGTGTAATCCATGCTTTTCCTCCGGAAAATAAGATAAAACGACAAAATAAAAAGTGGCAGACAAAGGATGCTAAGTGCCCTTATTTATATAAGGTTTAATTGGCATTATATCCGCACTGTACTTTTCATTTGTTTATTATATCATACTGAAATTAATTTTTCCAGTAATTTAAACTGGAGCAATAGACTAATGTAGAGTACAATATGCCTAAGGCGCAAATATAAATTATTAAGCTTATACCCCAACCATATTCGCCGCTTTTTTGTTTGGCGAAAGGCGCCCAATGACTGTTAAGGAGAAGAAAATGACGGTACATATTGCAACACCCGAGCTTTTGCTGCTAGAGCTTGAATCGGGGGAGAGCTGCGAAAACGAGCAAATCAAAAATGACATTAGAAAGGCTCTCAAAAGCAGGGGACTTGAGGAATGGAACTCTGTTGAAATAGAACTTTTTTGCAGCGGGGAGAGAAACCTTGCCTTCGCAGTTCCTGTGAAGCTGTATATTCCGGAAATATTCGCAAAAATACTTGAGATGCACAGCTAGAAAAAGACCAAATAAACTTTGGTGGCTGATACTTGACAAAGATGGTATAATTACCTAATAGAAGTTTTTCTGAAGGGTGGGTTAGGTATGTCCCCGAAGGCCATGGGAATAAAGCAGGTTGCCCAAAACCGCAAAGCATTCCACGACTACTTTGTTCTTGAGCGTTTTGAAGCGGGGATAGAGCTTTGCGGAACAGAGGTTAAGTCTATAAGAGCAGGCACAATTAACCTGAAAGACTCCTTCTGTACCGTTAAGGATGGGGAGCTTTTTGTACGTTCTATGCACATAAGCCCCTATGAAAAGGGAAATATTTTCAATAAAGACCCCCTGCGTTCTCGCAGACTTTTAATGCACAAACGTGAGATAAAAAAACTTTCCGCAAGGATTCAGCAGGAGGGATTGACCCTCATACCCCTGTCTGTTTATTTTAAAAACGGCAGGGTAAAGCTGGAATTGGGTCTGTGTCAGGGCAAAAAGCTTTACGACAAGAGATCCACCGAGGCAAAGCGGGGAGCAGACAGAGAGATTGAGCGCACAATGAAAGAGCGCAATCAATAAAAAGTTTTTATAAAGCAGCGAAAGGAATTTTTGTATATGCAAAACCCCATAGTTACAATAGAAATGGAAAACGGCGACCTTATGAAGGCGGAGCTTTACCCCGACATAGCTCCGAACACAGTTAACAACTTTATTTCCCTTGTTAAAAAAGGATTTTACAACGGAGTTATTTTCCACAGAGTTATCTGCGGCTTTATGCTTCAGGGGGGCGACCCCGATGGAAGCGGTATGGGCGGTCCCGGATATTGCATTAAAGGCGAGTTTGCAGGAAACGGCTTTAAAAATGCTCTAAAGCACGAGCCGGGAGTTTTGTCCATGGCACGGACAATGGCGCCCGATTCTGCCGGCAGCCAGTTTTTTATTATGCATAAAAATGCCTCTCATCTTGACGGGCAGTACGCCGGCTTCGGCAAGATAACAGAGGGCATGGACATCGTAAACAAAATTGCGGATACCCCCTGCGACCGCTCTGACAGACCGGAGGATACCCAGCGCATGAAGTCCGTTACCGTTGAAACTTTTGGTGCTGAATATCCCGAGCCTGTTAAGTGC
>JAAYFX010000357.1 GCA_012728025.1 Clostridiales bacterium | reverse complement strand
GTGCTGGTTGAGCAGATCGACCGCTTGCTGGGTTAGCTGCTTGTTGGCCTGGCACTGTTGTAAAAAGTCTAATATTTGCGCAGCGGATTCCGTTAGCTGGTTTTCTGGGGTAAACAGCGGCTCCCCGGTTTGATTGTCTTCTGAGTCGGCCTGATCTGGCTCTGGGTTTAAGCGCACAAATTCACTGTTTTGGTCGATACACAGCAGCCACTCATCGGCGTTTTTCTCCACCAGCGTAAAAGGATGGCTGCGGTAGGTTGATGGCACATAGGGCACCCGCCATTTGCCTTCGGCGCTAAGGTACAGGTTTAGCTTCGGCTGAATACTTTGCAGCGCCACCAACTGAAAACCCTGCTCTGCCGCGACAAATGCGAGCGGGTAAAAGGGCAATAGCTGGGTTAGCTCTGCCAGCAACACCGGCGCTACGGTAGCGTTTTTAGCAAAATTATAGTGGCTGTGTTTTAACCAGCGGGTGTGCTGGTGAGTGGTTTTCTGTACCACCACCCATTGAGGACTATCGGGGGTTTCTGGCGCGGTGGCTGGATCTGTAACTGGATTTTTAGCGGCCTGTGTCATGGCGATCTCTCCTTGTGGTACAGGGGGTAAAATGGGCTTTATCATACCTTAATTACGCTTAGCTTCGGGCAGTGGGTATAAAAAAACCCCACCCTCGGTTAAGAGAGCGGGGTTTTATTTTTTATACCTTATCAGGCACGGGTCATAACAACCCAACCAAGGCAGGTATCAGGCTACTAACATTTACTTTGCAGTAAAGGGTTTCGCCTACTGTGTATTGTCAGTACCTGGAAGATGCTGCAGATCAGGCAAATGTACAGATACATGCCTGGGTGCTGATGACCAACCCTGTTCACCTTTTAGCGACACCCCTGAACGAAGGCGCACTATCAAAAATGATGCAAGGGTTAGGCAGGCGCTACGTAGGCTACTTTAACCGGCATTATCAACGCACCGGCACGTTATGGGAAGGACGATTCAAATCCAGCAGGGTCGATACTGAAGAGTATCTGCTGAACTGCCAACATTATATCGAATTGAATCCCGTTCGGGCTGGCATGGTACCACACCCGGAGCTGTACTGCTGGAGCAGCTACTGCGCACACGCTTTGGGTAAAGCGATCCGCCTATGGACACCACATCCTCAGTATCTTGCTCTAGGAGCAACACCCACTGAACGGTGCGAAGCCTATCGCTTAGGGTTACAGCAAACGGCTGGTTTAAAAGACATTCAAGCACAAGCGATACGCTACAGCCTGAACCATGAAATAGCTTTGGGCAATAACCGATTCCGGGAAGAGATAGAACACCTTACCGGCGTAAGGCAGAAAGTACATCAAGCAGGCAGGAAGAAAAGGAAATAGGGAAATAGGACTCGGAAATAGGACTCTGACCCCTATTTCGCTCTTATGGAAAAAACCCTGCCCCTCTTTCGAAGGACAGGGTTCGTAGGCTTACACCTCAAGCCCCGGTGTGCTGGGGCTTTTGGTTTCTGGCTTAGATCAGCGCGATGGTGCCTTCGGTCTGGTTGTAAGACAGGTTGTCACCGTTGACACCGGTCAGGCGAATCACCAGATCCTGCTCGTTCTGGAACGAGGTTCCTTCGGCGCCGCTATCAACGACAACGTAGGCGCTGTCGTTGAAGTTGAACCAAACTGCCTGGCCAAGAGTTGCCTGGTTGATGGCCGCATTGATGTAGTTGTTCAAACCCAACTCAGCATCAATCACCGCCGTCAGCTTGGCAAAGCTGCCCACAGCACCTGCTGCGTTGCTAGCTACGCTAAAGAGGGTGCCACCAGAGCCGTTGAAGAAGTTCAGTTCCAACACGTCGTTGCCCACACCGAAATCAGTGATGGAGCTGAAGGTGCCGATTTCCTTGTTGCCCGTCGTTACAGACGAGGCCGTCAGGATGAACAGGTCATCGCCTGCACCACCGGTCAGCTGGGCACCGTTAGAGCCAGCCGTGATGGTGTCGTTGCCGGCACCACCATTGATGACGTCCGCCTTGGCGTTGGTACCGACCGAGGCCTTCAGGCTGTCGTTGCCCTTGCCGCCGGTCACGGTAACTGCAACACCGTTGTGGGCGCTCAGATCCAGCGTCAGGTTACCGGTCAGGGTGTTGGCGTCGATCGTTGCCAGCTTGGTGTTGGCAGCGCTGTCGGTCAGCACGACGTGGCCTGCGCCATCGACCGTCACGGCCTTCAGGGAGTCATTGCCCTTGAGCGTGATGGTGGTGGTGGAAACCTTCGGCGTGAAGACGTTGTTGACACCGTCGGCGCTCTTGTAAAGCAGATCGGTCAAGCCAGAATCAGCGTTGTTGACCTTCAGGTTGATGGTCTCGACGTTTTCAGCGGTGACCGTACCTGCGCCGCCGCCGGCAACGGTATCCAGCACCTTGGTGACCACGTTCAGCACGTCAGCTGTGCCGGCAGCAGCATCCTTGACCTTGACAATCGCACCACCAGTGCTTTCAGCCGTCAGTTCCAGCGTACCGCCGCTGGCCAGGTTGTCGATGGTCAGGGCTGCGGCTGCAGCACCGGTGTCGGTCGCTGCCGTAGACGCAGAGATCGGCTGCACAATAGTGCTGGTCGTGTCAGTATCTGTAACAGCGAAAACAGGTGCAGTAGGAATAGCAGGGCCTGCCGGCGTAGCAGACGGCGTACCAGCGACCTGAGCCTCAAACGTGATCGTAGTGCCCGAGAAACTCTTAACAATCCAGCCGGTGTAGACTTGAGTAGCAAGGTTCAGAACGATCTGGGAGTCTGTCAGATCCGCAACAGAAGCAGTAATAGTGCCGCCATCGAAAGCCAAAGAATCGCCACTGGTGAGCGTGGAACCTGCAAAATCAACCGTGAACGTTGCCTTGGTGGCAGCAGCAGTCACGCTGGCCGAACCCTTGCTGACGACATAGTTGATGTTGTCGAGGTTGGCCAGGTTCACCGTGCCAGTTGCCGTGGCATTGGTCAGGCTCAGCTTCTCGAAGCCTTCGATCTTGCCAGCAAAGGTGCTGTTGGCAGACAGATCGACAGCTTGAGCAGCGGTCAGCGCGATGGTGTCGTCACCTTCACCGCCCTTGAGGACGTTGGTGACCGGCAGCGCTTGCAGTTGAACAACGGTCAGCGCTTCCAGGTTCAGGGTGTCGTTGCCAGCGCCCAGATCGATGGCCTTGGTGAAGCCGCCAGTGGCTGCGCTCACGGTCACGGTGTCCACACCAGCGCCGCCGGCGTAGGTGGCCTTGCCGCCATCAATTGCGATGGTGGTGGCGCCCGTGGTGCCGGTGGTGTCGACCGAGGTCACGTTGGTAACCGTTGCATTGCTCAGGTTCAGACCAGCGGTTTCGGTAACCTTGATGGTGGTTACATTGCCAAGGTTAGAAACACTGCCAGTTGTAGCGCTGCCTGCATTCAACAAGCCATTGCCGCTGACATTCAGCGTAGTGGTGCCCGTTGCGCCAGCCAGATCAAGTTCAACGGTATTGGTGCCGTTGCTCTTGATGTTCAGGGTCTTGGTGGCGGTGTTGTTGAGGGCCAGCTCAGCGTACGCAGCGGTCACAACGGCGCTGGTCGGCGTGGCAGCCTTGGCGGCAGTACCGACGTTGGTCAGGTTCAGCGCCAGGGTAGCAGCAGCCTGGGTCACAACGAAGTCACCACCGTTGGACAGGTTCAGGGTTTCCAGCGCGGAGGTGGTCGCGGTGAGACCTGCAGAGGTGGTCGCAGCATAACCATCGACAGTGACGGTCTTAACTGCGGTGGCGGCAGCACCGGCAGCATCGGCAACGGTCACTGCACCTGCAACAACACCCATCACGCCACCAGCCGGGGTGGCGTTGTGGGCTTGGCCCTGGACGATGGTCACAGTCGGTTCAACGGAGTTGCCCGAGGAGTTGATCAGGGTGATGGTTGGAGTACCACCAGCCGTGGTCAAGTCCGTCGCGTCCTGGTTAGCACGGGCAGCGGTGAACACCACGGTGTCGCCAGAAGCGGCGGCCGCGGTGTAGCCAGTGCCCTTGGCAGGAGAGCCACTGTCATCAAGGGCCGCACCAGTATCGAAAGCACCGGTGAAGACGCCCTTGGAAGCCACTTGCGAGCCTTGGGTATCCTTGTTGGCAACAGCCAGACCGCTCACCATGTTGGAGAAAGCAGCAGCGACTTGTTCGCCGGACAGGTTTTCAAGGGCCTTGAAGACCAGACCATTGACTTCCAGGGTGTCATTGGTCTTGAGCGCACCAAACTTGATGGTCGCGGTTTCGGTCACGCCGCCGGTGGTCGGAGCAGCATTCACTGCTGTAACAGTCGCATCTTGCTTGATGGTGATGTCGGTGGTGTCGGCGTTGGCGTTAACCGTGACGGAACCCAAAGTCACCTTGGCTGCGGAGGTATCAGCAGCGGCCTTGCTGGCGTCACTGGAAGCTTTCTGCGTCACGGAGACGGTCTTGCCGCCGGTCGTCGCGATGGCTCCCAGGGTTACGTCAGCAATAGCTGCGTCGTAGGCTTTACCGGTCACATTGACGACCACGTCGCCCTTCGGCGCAGCAGTGCCGGCACCAATGACGATGTCGTCGGGAGTAGCAGGTGCGAGCATATCAGGCGAACCAGCATCGGTCAGCGTGAAGTTGACATTCTTGCCGCCATCAACGGTGTGACTGCTTACAGCGGCCGTGTTGTCCTTGATGGTGACAGCGATGTCAGCTGTAGCGCTAGCGGTAACGGTGACTGCACCTGTCGCCTTGGTCACGTTCAGGT
>JAAYFX010000139.1 GCA_012728025.1 Clostridiales bacterium | reverse complement strand
TGTGTCCTCCGTCTCCTGTATTTACGGCCTTGGCGACCCCATAGACTATGCCAGCATGGTCATTTCCCTGCGTACTGGGCAAAAGCGTGACAGGGACGAGCTTTTGCGCCGTCTCATTGACATTCGCCATGAAAGAAACGACATTGCCTTCGAGCGCAATATGTTCAGAGTTCGGGGAGACACTGTAGAAATTTTTCCTGCCTACGCCACAGACAGCGCCATTCGTGTGGAATTTTTCGGCGATGAGGTGGATAGGATAAGCGAAATAAACATAGTGACCGGCACCGCCCTGCGCAGGCTTTCCCATATTGCCATTTACCCCGCCAGCCATTACGTTACCACCAAGGAAAAAATGGCAGAGGCCATACATGAAATCCGCAGGGAATGTGAGGAGCAGGTGAAGTTTTTCACTGGTAATGGAAAGCTTATCGAGGCCCAAAGGATTGAACAACGCACAAATTATGATATTGAAATGATGCAGGAATTGGGCTATTGCTCCGGCATAGAAAACTATTCACGCATTATAAGCGGCAGGCCGCAGGGCAGCGCACCAATGACCCTTTTGGACTATTTCCCCAAGGATTTTGTTTTATTTGTGGATGAGTCCCACGTTACCCTGCCACAGGTGCGGGCCATGTATGCAGGAGACAGGGCAAGGAAGGAAAGTCTTGTAGGCTTTGGCTTTCGTCTGCCCTCGGCCTTTGACAACCGCCCCCTTAAGTTTGCAGAGTTTCAGGAGCGGATAAAACAGGCTGTCTATGTTTCCGCAACCCCTTCAGACTTTGAAAAAACCCGCTCCTCCCAGATAGTCGAGCAGATAATCAGACCAACGGGACTTGTGGACCCGAAGATTTCTGTTAGACCCAGCGAAGGCCAGATAGACGACCTTATAAGCGAAATTAACTTAAGAATTGAAAAAGGCGAGCGCAGCCTTGTTACAACCCTTACCAAAAAAATGGCCGAGGATTTGACAGCATATTTAGGCTCTGCGGGAATTAAATGCCGCTATATGCACCACGACATCAGCGCCATTGAGCGCATGGAGATAATCCGAGACCTGCGCCTTGGGGAGTTTGACGCTCTTATCGGCATAAACCTTCTTCGAGAAGGGCTTGACCTGCCGGAAGTCTCCCTTGTGGCAATCCTCGATGCGGATAAAGAGGGCTTTTTGCGCAGCGAAACCAGCCTTATACAAACCATAGGCAGGGCGGCACGAAACTCCCAAGGTCTTGTTATCATGTATGCAGACAGCCTTACCCGCAGTATGAACGCCGCCATTGACGAAACAGACCGCCGCCGTGCAAAGCAGAGGGACTTTAACGAAGCTCACGGCATAGTCCCGAAAACCATAGTTAAATCCGTCCGTGACCTTTTGGAGATTTCCGCCTCGCCGGACTCTGAGGAGGAAAACGAAAACCGTGTGAGGATGACGGCTTCGGAGAAAAGGGCACTTATAGACAAGCTTGAAAAGCAAATGCGTGAGGCGGCCAAAATGCTGGAATTTGAAATTGCCGCCCAAATACGTGACAGGCTTATAAAGCTTAGAGGTGAAAAGTAAAAAACTGCCGTCTTATGTAGCTTTCATGAAAACGGCAGTGTAGTATAAACATTTCATAATAAAACCAGAGGTGATAGGCATGATATGGCAGGAAGAACTTAGGAGAAACGTGGAAACGGCGGAGGAACTTGCAAAGTACCTTCCCATGACAGAAGAAGAGATAAGGGAAATGGATGCAATAATAGAAAAATGGCCCATGTCCGTGCCCCGATATTACCTGTCTCTTATAGACTTCAATGACCCCAATGACCCCATAGCAAAGCTTTCCCTTCCCAATATGCGGGAAATAGAGACAGATGATGGTCTTTTTGACCAAAGCGGCGAGGGCAAAAACACAAAGCTTATTGGGCTTCAGCATAAATACGGTCCAACAGCCCTTTTGCTTTCCACAAACCTTTGCGGTATGTATTGCCGCCACTGTTTCAGAAAAAGACTCGTTGGTCTTACGGAATCCGAAACAGCTCAATATTTTGACGAGGTTTACGAGTATGTGGAAAGTCATAAGGAACTGACCAATGTTCTCGTCAGTGGGGGGGATTCATTTTTAAACAGTAATAAGCGAATAGAGGAAATTCTATCACACTTCTCTAAGCTTTCCCACCTTGATTTCATACGCTTCGGCACACGCACTCCTGTTGTTTTCCCCCAGAGGATAAATGACGACGAGGAGCTTTTGGACATCCTTGAAAAATACGGCAAGGAAAAGAAAATATATGTGGTTACCCAGTATAACCACCCGAATGAATTAACAGAGCAGTCCCTGCAAAGCATTGAAAATCTTCGCCGTCGGGGCATAATCGTCAGTAACCAAACGGTTTTGCTAAAGGGCATAAACGACGACCCCGAAATTTTATCCCAGCTTATGAGAGGACTTATCGCCGGCGGTGTTCTTCCCTATTATGTTTTCCAGTGCCGCCCTGTGGCGGGAGTTAAAAAGCAGTTTCAGGTTCCTATTAAGGATGCCTATGACATAGTTTCCCGCTCAAGACATTCTCTGGATGGACATTCCAAGCGCTTCCGCTATATCATGTCCCACGAAACGGGAAAAATTGAAATCTTGGGAAAATTATCTGAAAACGAGATGCTCTTTAAATACCACCATGCAAAAGACCCCAAAAACGAGGAGCGTATCTTTACCTATAAGCTTACAGACGACTGCAGCTGGCTGCCAGAGCATATATAAAGCGGCAGGACGGCAAAAACTTCTCAAAACTTGAAAGGAAACCCCTTATGAAACTGATGGTCCTCGATGGCAACAGTATAGTAAACCGTGCCTTTTACGGCATACGAATGCTAAATTCCCCTGATGGCACTCCCACAAACGGGGTTTACGGCTTTCTAACCATCCTCAACAAGCTTCTTGCCGAAGAAGCTCCGGAGGGACTTTGCGTTGCCTTTGATATGAAAGGCCCCACCTTCCGCCACGAGAGATACGAACTATATAAGGCTCAAAGAAAGCCCATGCCCGAGGATTTGGCAGTTCAAATTCCCATTTTAAAGCAGGTTTTGGATGAGGCGGGCATAAGCCGCATTGAGCTTGAGGGTTTTGAGGCAGATGACCTTATAGGAACTGTCAGCCGCATCTGTGAAGAAAGCGGAGACGAGTGCATTATAGTCACAGGAGATAAGGACAGCTTTCAGCTTATAGGCCCTTTCACTCGGGTGAAGCACGTTAAGTCCCGCATGGGAAAAACTGAAACAAAAGACTACACCCCCAAGGTGTTTTTTGAAGAATACGGCTTTGAGCCAAAAAAAATCATAGACCTTAAGGCCCTTATGGGCGATGCCTCGGATAATATCAGCGGTGTTCGGGGCATAGGCGAAAAAACCGCCACGAGCCTTGTTAGCTCTTTTGGCGGCATAGACAGTATTTATGAAAACCTTCAAAGCCTTGATATTAAAGACGCTGTTCGTAAAAAGCTTTCCGAAGGTGAAGACGATGCCCGTCTTTCCTATGAGCTTGCAACCATTGTTTGCAATGCCCCCATAGATTTTGTCCCGAGCCACTGCGCCTTTTCAGGGGATTTCAGCGGGGCTTACGGCATTTTTAAAAAGTTGGGCTTCAACAGCCTTATTGAAAAATGGGCACTAACAGAGGGCGGCGGGGAAAAAGCCCCCGCCCCTGTAAAAGGAGCGGTTGCGGAAGGAGCCATTGAGGTTATAGACTCTGCCGGCCTTAAGGCACTTGAAAGTGCTGTGAAAACCTCTGATTTTGCAGCTGTTTTTCTGCCGAAAAACAGCCTTGAACTTATAGAAGTTTGTGACGGAAAAGATGTTTTTATTCTGCGCCCCGCCTCTTTGGGAGATGAGGGAAAATCCTTCATGAAACTGCTGTTTTCCGAACAAGTCCCCAAAGTTTCCCACAATGTCAAGGATGTAATGGCAGCTCTTATGTCGGAAAAGCTTGAATTCGGGGGCTTTATCTTCGACACTGCCCTTGCCGCCTATCTTCTTGAACCTACGGAAAACTCCTATCTGCCCCGCCTTCTTACCGAAAAATATCTAGGCCGTAATGAAAACGGAGCAAGGGCAGTTTACAGTCTTTATCCCCTGCTTTCAAAACGCCTTGAAACCGAGGGCATGAAGGAGCTTTTTGAAAAAATTGAGCTTCCCCTTTGTGAGGTTTTGGCAGATATGGAAAAGGCAGGCTTTGCCGTGGACAAAAAGGCTTTGGATGAATATTCAAAACTTCTTTCCGAGAGGATTGACGAGCTGTCCAAGGAGATATATGAGCTTTCCGGAGAGGAATTTAACATAAACTCCCCAAAGCAGTTGGGGCTTATCCTGTTTGAAAAGCTCTCCCTGCCCTCGGGCAAAAAAACCAAAACCGGCTGGAGCACCAATGCCGATGTTTTAGAATCCCTTGCAGATAAGCACCCCATAGTGGGAAAGGTTTTGGAATACCGCCAGCTTGCAAAGCTTAAGTCCACCTATGCAGAGGGCCTTTTAAAGGTCATTGAGGACGACGGGCGCATACGCACAAGCTTCCAGATGACAGTTACCGCAACGGGAAGGCTGTCCTCCACAGAGCCAAACCTGCAAAATATTCCCGTACGCACAGAGCTTGGCGCCGAGTTTCGCAAAATGTTTGTGGCGTCTCGGGGGAATGTCCTTGTAGACGCAGATTACAGTCAGATAGAATTGCGCCTTTTGGCTCATATTTCCGACGACGAAACCATGAAAGCCGCCTTTAAAAACGGTGAGGACATCCACGCCGTAACAGCCTCTCAGGTTTTTGGCATTCCCCTTGATGAGGTTACAAAGCTTCAGCGCAGCCATGCAAAGGCTGTTAACTTTGGAATCGTCTACGGCATTTCAGCCTTTTCTCTGGCTCAAGATATAGGTGTCTTTCAAAACGAGGCAAAGGCCTATATAGACGCTTATTTGGAAAAGTACAGCGGTGTGCGGGATTATATGAAATCCGTTGTGGAAAAGGCCGCAGCCGAGGGCTATGTGGCCACCCTTTTCGGCAGGCGCCGCCCCCTGCCGGAGCTTTCTTCTTCCAACTATAACATTCGCTCCTTTGGGGAGCGGGTTGCTCTTAATATGCCCATTCAGGGTACAGCGGCAGATGTTATAAAGCTTTCCATGGTAAATGTTTACCGCCGTTTAAAAAGCGAAGGCCGTAAGGCAAGGCTTATCCTTCAGGTTCATGATGAACTTATAGTGGAATGCCCCGAGGATGAGGCAGAGCTTGTCTCAAAGCTTTTAACAGAGGAAATGGAAAACGCCGTTTCCTATTCCGTCCCCCTTACAGTAGACACCCACATAGGAAAAAGTTGGAGTGAGGCAAAATGAGCATCACCATAGTAAAAGCAAGTAGGGAGCATCTGCCCGCCCTTTTGACCTTGGAAAATGCCTGTTTCACCCTGCCTTGGAGCAGAAAAATGCTGGAGGGCCAGATACTTTCCGAAAGCAGTGTTTTTCTTGCCGCCGAGGACGAAAAGGGGCTTCTTTTGGGATACGGAGGCTTTCTTTGGGTTCTTGACGAGGGCTATGTGGCAAACATAGCAACTAGCCCTGACTTTCGCCGCCGAGGAGTGGCGGATGCCCTTTTAACAGCCCTTAAGGAAAGGGCTGTGGAGCTTTCTCTTTCTTTTCTGACTCTTGAGGTGCGAAAGGGCAACAAGGCCGCAATTTTCCTTTATGAAAAGCATGGTTTTGTCCCTGTGGGGCTTCGTAAAAATTATTATGAAAAACCTCGTGAGGACGCTCTTTTAATGACAGTGTTTTTTTAATTCTCCAATGATAACAGTTTGATTTTTCCTTTAGAAAGGCAAGTTTATGCTTATAATGTCCATCGAAACCTCCTGTGACGAAACCGCCATTGCCATATGTGAAAATGGCAGAAAAGTTCTCACAGACCAAATTTTTTCCCAAGCTGACCTCCACGCCGTTTACGGCGGTGTTGTGCCGGAAATTGCCTCCCGCTCCCATGTGGAGGTTATTTCCCAGTTGGCCCAACGTGCCCTTACTGTAACGGGGCTTCAAAAGTCCGACCTTGACGCCATTGCCGTCACCTATGCCCCCGGCCTTATAGGCGCGCTTTTGGTGGGGGTTAATTTTGCAAAGTCCGCCGCCTTTGCCCTAGACATACCCCTTATCCCCGTCCATCACATAAAGGGGCATGTGGCGGCAAACTACATTGCTTTTCCACAGCTTGCCCCGCCCTTTCTCTGCCTTGCAATTTCCGGTGGAAACACCCTTTTAATAGACGTTAAAGATTATACTGATATGGAAATACTGGGTGCCACAAGAGATGATGCCGCCGGCGAGTGCTTTGACAAAACCGCCCGCATTCTTGGCCTTCCCTATCCGGGGGGAAAGCATATTGACACCCTCTCCCGTAATGGAGACGACACAAAATATCCCCTGCCTCGGGCAAATATTGAGGGAAGCTTGTGGGACATGAGCTTTTCCGGTCTGAAAACCGCTGTTATAAACCTTGTCCACAAGGCCGAGCAAAAAGGCGAGGAGCTTGACAGGGCCTGTCTTGCCTCAAGCTTTACAAGGGCTGTAAGCGACAGTCTCGTTCCACGAACCATGGCCTTGGCCCGTGAGCTTGGATATAAAAAAATAGCCGTTGCCGGCGGCGTTGCCGCAAACTCCCGCATTCGGCAAGACTTTGAAACTGCGGCAAAAAACGAAGGGGTCGAGCTTTTTATCCCCCCCTTATCCCTCTGCGGCGACAATGCCGCCATGATAGGCTGTCAGGGCTATTATGAATTTCTGGCGGGAGTTCGGGCAGGCACCGACCTTAACGCATATGCGAATATGGAGCTTTAAAACATGAAGATAGAGATAATAACAAACAGCGTAAGCGAAACCGAAAGTGCCGGCAGCGCCCTTGCAAAAACCCTTGCCCCCAGCTCTGTTGTAACAATGTTCGGGGAAATGGGAGCAGGGAAAACCGCCTTTGTGCGGGGTCTTGCCGCAGGTCTGGGCTTTTCCGGAAGGGTTACAAGCCCCACTTTTACCATAGTAAACGAATACGAGGCCGAGCTTCCTATTTTCCATTTTGATATGTACCGCCTGTCCTCAGCCTCCGAGCTTTTTGACATTGGCTGGGAGGATTATCTTCACAGGGGCGGTGTCTGCCTTGTGGAGTGGGGCGAAAATGTGGCAGATGCTTTTAACGGCACGGAAATTATAGTTACAATTGAAAAGCTTTCTGAAAACGGGCGAAAAATAACAGTGGAGGTTCCTTCGGTATGATGATTTTAGGTATCGAATCCAGTGCAAAGGCCGCCTCCGCCGCCCTTTGTCATGAGGGTGTTCTTATTGCCCAATATTTTCAAAACAGCTCCCTTACCCACAGCCGTACCCTTCTTCCAATGATAGAGGACCTTTTGAAAAACCTTGAAACAAGCCTTCGTGACATTGACCTTATAGCCGTTTCCAAAGGCCCCGGCTCTTTTACCGGCATACGCATAGGCATTTCCGCCGTAAAGGGGCTTTGCTGGGCGCTGGATGCCCCTGCCTGCGGGGTTTCCACCTTGGAGGCCATGGCATATAACGGCCTTTCTGCCCCCTCTGGCAGCCTTATCTGCTGCTGTATGGACGCAAGACGTGAGCAGTTTTATAACGCTCTTTTTGAAATGCAGGATGGAAAACCCCATAGACTTTGCCCCGACAGGGCAATTTCTGCCCATGAGCTTGCTGGGGAAATAAATAATTTTGAAAAAGACGTTTTTTTAGTTGGAGACGGAAGTCATCTGTGTTATAATACTTTGGATAATTTTAAAGGCAATATAATTTTAGCCCCCGAGCCTCTGCGCTATCAAAGCGCATGGGGAGTCTGCATGGCGGCAGCACAAGAAAAGCCACAGCCGGCAGATGAGCTTTTGCCGGTTTACCTTCGGCTAAGTCAGGCCGAAAGAGAGCGTCAGGCTAAGGTTTTCGGAAATGCTCCGGCAGAAAAGGACTAAATCTGCTGTCATCCAATTTATATCTTAAGGGAGATTTTTATGAACAAGGTAACAGTTTTTGACCACCCCTTAATTCAGCACAAGGTAACCGTAATGCGTGATAAGGAAACTAGCTCTAAGGAGTTTCGTGAGCTGGTGGGCGAGGTTGCCCAACTTATGTGCTATGAAGCCACACGGGACCTTCCTTTGGAAGAAGTTGAAGTGGAAACTCCTGTGGCCACAGCAAAGGCAAGGCGCATTTCCGGAAAGAAGCTTGCAGTTGTTCCCATACTGCGGGCAGGACTTGGAATGGTGGATGCCATCCTCACCATGATACCCAACGCAAAGGTCGGTCACATAGGTCTTTATCGTGACCCCGAAACCTTAAACCCCGTAAAATATTACTGTAAAATGCCCAAGGACATAGCAGAGCGTGATGTAATAATAGTTGACCCCATGCTTGCAACCGGCGGCAGTGCCGATGCTGCCATTGAGTTTATTAAAGAATACGGCTGCCGTCACATAAAGCTTATGTGCATCATAGGCGCTCCCGAGGGAGTGGCCCGCATAAGAAAAAACCACCCCGATGTTGAGATTTTTGTTGCCGCCTTGGACGAGTACCTAAACGACCATGGCTATATAGTCCCCGGCCTTGGGGATGCAGGGGACCGCATTTTCGGCACAAAGTAAAAGTTAGGTATAAACATAAAAAAGCCACCGCAGAGGTATTAAACCTTACGGTGGCTTTTATTTTGTGTATAAATTCTTAAACCTCCCCATGACAGAGGCTAGTTTTTAAAGTGGACATGGCTGTTTATATGGTCTATGCAAAAACAATGGTAACCCTCACAGCGAGAGCAAAAGCGAAATTCCAAGTCGGGATAGTCCGTATCCGTCCTGCCGCAGACCTCACACTTTCTGGTATAGGGTTTTTTCGCCTGATTTTTATTATATTTTTTTGCAGCCTTCTTAAAGTCTATGGTCTTTTGCTTTTGTTTCACCTTGGAGGGTTTAACATAGTCAAGGAGCCAGCCGCCGCAGAATATAAAGTAGTTTAAAATCGCTATAATAGGCAGAAGATTTATCGGGAACTTGCTTGTAATGATTGCCAAAGCAAAAATAACGGCATTGGCTATGCCCAGCCACTTCATTTTTATGGGTATAATAAAAAACAGCAAAACCTGCATTTCCGGAAAAAGCGTGGCAAAGGCAAAGAACATGGATAGGTTAAGGTAGGAGGTGTTTATAGATATGGAAACATTTGTTGCCAGCCAGAAAATCGTTGCATAAAGTATGTTCAAAACCATGCCGGAAAAATAATATATGGTGAACTTACCGGAGCCCCAATACCTTTCTAGGGTGTTGCCTATAAAATAGTAAAAATAAAGACTTATGAGAAAAAGAAAACCGTCTTGGGTGGGAACCAAAACAAAGGTAAATAGCCGCCAAATCTGAAACTTCTTAAAAACGGCATCCCCATTGAATACAAGGGCATTTATGAGAATATTGTTGCCGTCCATCTTACCGAAAAGCCAGACTAGGCCGCTTCCGATAACGATATAAAGCATCAGGTTTCTGATGCCGAATTTTGGGTGGTCTATACAAAAGCGGTCTATACGCCGCATAAGACTTTTCATATGGATTTTTCCTCCGCTTTATCTTAATCCTTGGCTTTTCCTGCCTTAATATAAAATGATACCCTTTTTATAAACTAAAGTCTATTATAATTTTGTAAACTTCGAAAAATAAACACAAATCCATAGTTGCAAGAATATTTGACTTTAAGTATTGGGTGAAATGTGTTATCATTAAGCTTACAGAAAACAACTTTAACCCCGCTACATAAAAAATATTATATCAAGTGAGGGAAAAATAATGGGCGTCAATATAAAAAACAGAGTATTTACCTCCGAATCCGTAACGGAGGGTCATCCCGATAAAATGTGCGACCAAATTTCCGATGCAGTGCTGGACACCATTTTAGCCAAGGACAAAACTGCCCGAGTTGCCTGCGAATGTGTTACAACAACAGGCATGGTAATGGTTATGGGTGAAATAAGCACAAACTGCTATGTGGACATCCCTGCCGTCGTCCGTAAAACCGTAGACGAAATTGGCTATAACAACCCCGAATATGGCTTTGACTGCAACACCTGTGCGGTTTTAACCTCCATAGACGAGCAAAGCTCCGACATTGCCATGGGCGTTAACAAATCCTTGGAATGCCGCATTGGTGAAAAATCCTGCGACGCTTCCGACACAGGCGCAGGAGACCAAGGCATGATGTTTGGTTTTGCCTGCGACGAAACCGAGGAAAAAATGCCCGCTCCCATCTCATATTCCCACAAGCTTGCCCGCCGCCTTGCCGAAGTTCGCAAAAGCGGGGAGCTTTCGTGGCTTCGCCCCGACGGAAAAAGTCAGGTTTCCATTCAGTATGGCAAAGACGGGGAGATAGAGCGTATACCCGCCATTGTTGTTTCCACCCAGCATAGCGCCGATGTAGACATTGAAACTTTAAGGGAGGCCATTATAGATAGTGTTATCCTCCCCGTTATCCCTAAAAACCTTATCGATAAGGACACAAGGTTTTTAATAAACCCCACAGGGCGCTTTGTCATCGGCGGCCCCGTAGGTGACTCGGGGCTTACAGGCCGAAAGATAATCGTTGATACCTATGGCGGCTATGCCAGCCATGGCGGCGGTTGCTTCTCCGGAAAAGACCCCACAAAAGTTGACCGCAGCGGTGCTTATATGGCCCGCTATATAGCGAAAAACCTTGTTGCCGCCGGTCTTTGCAAAAGTTGCCATATAGAGCTTGCCTATGCCATAGGTGTGGCAAGGCCCGTCTCCATTTTTGTTGAAACCTACGGAACGGGGCTGGTTTCCGACGAAAGACTTACAGAGATTATAGAAAGCAACTTTGACCTTCGTCCGGCAAAGATAATCGAAAAGCTTGACCTTCTGCGCCCCATCTACAAGCAGACTGCGGCCTATGGCCACTTTGGAAGACCCGACCTTGACCTGCCTTGGGAAAAGGTGGACATGGCAGAAGATTTGCGCTCCCTTGTAAAATAATTGCGACGGGGCTTTAAGAAAGACCAAGCCAAGCCTTGAGCAATTGGCACAAATAAACGCTGGAGGTCAGCATGGATTTTGAAAACGACCGTGAAGATGTAATAGAAGGGCGCAATGCCGTTGTGGAAGCCCTTCGTGCAGGGCGGGTAATCGATAAAATCTTTATTCAAAAAGGCGAAACGGACAAAACCCTCGGTCACATAGCCTCAACAGCTCGGCAGGCCGGTGTTGTGGTTGTGGACGCAGATAGGCGCAAGCTTGACTCTATGAGCCGCACCCACTCCCATCAGGGGGTTATTGCCCTTGCCGCCCTGCGTGAATATTGCAGCATTCAAGATATTTTAGACATAGCGGCTAATAGAGGCGAGCCTGCCTTCGTTATCATCTGTGACGAGGTTTCCGACCCGCAAAATCTCGGCGCTGTTATACGCACCGCCGAGGCGGCGGGAGTCCACGGCATAGTCATACCCAAGCGCCGTTCGGCAGGGCTTACCTCCATTGTAAGCAAAACCAGTGCCGGGGCCGCTGAGCATATGGCCGTTGCCAGAGTTCCAAACCTCACAGCGGCGATAAAAGAGCTTAAGGCCGCCGGTCTTTGGGTTTACGGCACAGCGGCAAATGGCGAAAACGAGCTTTGGAAAACAGACCTTCGT
>JAAYFX010000010.1 GCA_012728025.1 Clostridiales bacterium | reverse complement strand
GAGGGATACTACGTTCTCCTCAAGTTCACAAGCTCACCCGATTTCCCCGCAGAGCTTGACCGTATCCTTGGTATAACGGATGGCATTATCAGAAGTCTTATTACCGTCCGCCACGATTAAGGAGGCGTTTTATGCTTAACCACATTTCCCTTATGGGTCGCCTGACCCGTGACCCAGAGCTGCGCTACACTCAGGCGGGAACGCCTGTCGCCTCATTTTCTCTCGCTGTTGACCGAGATTTTGCGTCTAAGGAAAGCGGCGAGCGCCAGACCGACTTCATCGATATTGTTGCTTGGCGTCAAACCGGCGAATTTGTTTCAAAATACTTTCAAAAGGGCAGCATGGCAGTTGTAACAGGTCGCTTGCAAATTCGTGACTGGCAGGATAAGGAAGGCAATAAGCGCCGAAGTGCCGAAGTTGTTGCGGATAACATTTATTTTGGAGAAAGCAAGCGCTCTCGTGAAAGCGAGGGGGGCTACCGTGAAAACTCGCCCCGTTCCTCCGGCAACTCCTATGATGGCCCCTCAAAAAGCTCTGGCTTTGCCGAGCTTGACGATGGTGACGGTGAGCTGCCGTTTTAACATTAACCAATCATATCAAAGATAGGAGGAATGACCTGTGGCATTTGATAGAGACAGATCAAAAAATCGTAAACGCAGAAAAGTCTGCCAGTTTTGTGCAGACAAAAGCGAGCACATAGACTATAAGGACACAGCAAAACTTCGCCGCTTTCTTTCCGAACGTGGCAAAATACTCCCCCGCCGCACCACCGGCACCTGTGCCGCTCATCAGCGGGACCTCACTGACGCTATAAAGCGCTCTCGCCAAATTGCGCTTTTGCCTTATGTAATGGACTAAGCTCCAAATTAAAAAGAGCTTTCGGATTATTTCCGAAGGCTCTTTTTTGTACCCTATAATCTCCCCTTACTTTCCGGAGGCACTTTTAATATGTTTTGCCAAACGTACATCCATGGTTTTTATGTGGGTTAAAAGCTTGCTTATCTCCATGTTCACCTCGGCAACCATGGCTATGGTTGGCCCCTGCTCTTTTATCTTCACAGCCAGAGCTTCCATATCTGCAACATAGGTCTGATGCCACTTCACATGGTTAGGATATTCAGGGAAGTTATACTTAAGCTGAAGTCCCTGCTCATGGGTAAAATGTGTCTTTGTGTAGCTTACCAAAAAATCCACCGCAGGGCCTATGGCCTCTCGTCCCTTCCCCTTTGTGCAAGCATCTATAAGGTCGTCCGCCGCCTTTAAAAGTGTTTGATGCTCACTGTCAATCTGAGCGTTGCCCGTCTCAAGGTCCTTTGACCATGTAACTGCCATAATTATTCCCCCTTAGAGTTTTTATCTTTATTTTTTGCCGAACAATATATCAAAACCTGCTTTAAGAAGCCGGCTTTGCCGATATAATTTAATTGTATTTGCTATCTTAAGAAAGCTTTTTTCCCCACCAATATTACTCCCACTTCGCCCAAGTTTCAGGGCAATAGCCTACTGTGGCCGCCTTTCCGTTTCGGACAATCGGCGTTTTCAGAAGGGAGGGGTTTTCCAAAAGCTTTTGCTTTTTATCCTCGTCATAGGCGAGATATTTTAAAATTTCGGCGTCACCTGCCTTTTCGTCAATAAGAGCTTCAAGGCCAGTGCGCTCGACCACACTTTGCAGCTCCCTTGGGCTCATGCCAAAACGGGGCAGGTCAATCATCTGATATTTAATCTTTCTTTCCTTAAAAT
>JAAYFX010000138.1 GCA_012728025.1 Clostridiales bacterium | reverse complement strand
TAATGGGGCTTAATATATGGCTTGTTGAACTTATTGTTGCACTTTTCTCCGTATCTCTGGCTTATTACGCCCGTTTTGAATATAAAAGAGCCAAAGCAGAAGCCTGACACTTTTTTAAAATAACAAAACGCCAAGGAACTTTTGCGGCAAACCCACTTGTAATTATGCTTTATAAGCTTTTGCAAATAGGTTCGCTTCAAAATTAGACCTTGGCGTTTTTATATTACAAGCCTTCTCAAACTATCAAACTTTCAATATCTTTTATCGATTTTTTTGGCTCGTAACAGGTATTGCCCCTGCAAAGATAATACCTGCACTCTTTTTCCTGTATGGGATAAGCCGCCGTAAAGGGCGCTATTTCTGAAAGCTCCCTTTCGTTTTCCGAAGTTTTTAAAATCACCATTAGATTACACATAAACTTTCGGGAAATAAGCTCTAAAAGCTCCTGTGGCGCTTCCCCCTCCCCCATCACGCAGACAAGCTGGAAAGAGGGGTAAAGCACCTCGGTAAAAGCCAAAAGTGCCATGCTGTGCCCCGCCTTTTCCCTCTGGGCAAAGCCAGCAAGAAAGCCTAGCTGACTTTCTGATGCCAGCCTTATATCCTCTTGTCCGGTATAGGCAAAAAGCCTTTGCAGGAAAAGTCCGGCAACGGCATTTCCCGAGGGCAATGCCCCATCGTAAGTGGGCTTTGGTCTGGTAAGAAGCTTTTCCCCCTCGGAGGAATACATGAAGAATCCCCCGTTTTCTTCATCTAAGAAAAGCTCCCCCATAACCTTCCAAACTTCCACCGCCCGAGAAAGATAGGAAACATCAAAGGTGGAAGCATAAAGTTCCAAAAGGGCAAGACCTAAAAAAGCGTAATCGTCAAGCTGACCGTCATTTGCGCTCTCGCCCTCCCGCCAGCGTATTTTCAGCCTACCGGACTTGTCTGTCAGATGTTTTTCAATAGCTTTTTGCGCTTTTTCGGCAGTTTGGATATACTCCTTTTTCCCAAAAAGCCGCCCCGCTCGGGCAAGAGCCGCTATCATAAGTGCGTTCCAAGAGCAAAGAGCCTTGTCATCCTTATGAAGAAAGCTGCGCTCAAGGCGGTACTCATAAAGTTTTTCAAAGCTTTTTTCGTCTCCTTCGCTTTCCTGCTCATAGGTGGGGTTTTTAAGAAGGTTCGGTATGCTCATCCCCTCAAAATTGCCTTTGTCTGTAATATCAAAACGGCCGCAAAAGACCCTTCCCTCCTGCTGTCCCAAAACTTCCTCGACTTCAGCGGGAGAAAACACATAGTATTTTCCCTCTATCCCATCACTATCGGCATCCTGCCCGCAGTGGAAAAGCCCTGTTTCATCATAAAGTTCCAGAAGAACATAATCTATGCATCTTTCCGCAACCCTTTTATAAAGCTGCCGTAAGGTCAGGGCATAGGCATCTGTATAGGCCCAGATGAGCATGGCATTGTCATACAGCATCTTTTCAAAATGGGGTGCAAGCCACATGGAATCTGTGCTGTATCGGGAAAAACCCCCGCCTATATGGTCGAAGATACCGCCCCTGTACATTTGGCAAAGGCTGTGCTCGGCCATATCCAAGGCATTTTTGTTCTGCTCAAGAAAGGAATATTTGAGCAGGAAAATAAGATTGTGGGGTATGGGAAACTTCGGAGCAGAACCGAAGCCGCCAAAGTTTTCGTCAAACATCCGCTGAAACCAGTTCATAGCAAGGGAAAGCTGCTCATGAGAAGGTTCGGCTTGTGAAATATGCTCATTTTCTCCTTGATTTATATATTCACTTATCTGCTCACTATCACGCAAAAGTCCTTCCCTTTTCGTTTTCCAACTGTATGAAATGGCATCGAGCAGTTCAATAAGCCCTATTCTGCCGTAACGTGAGGATTTTGGCAGATAAGTGGCGGCGTAAAAGGGCTTTTTCTCAGGAGTCATAATTATGGTCATAGGCCAGCCGCCTGAACCAGTCATCGCCTGACAGACCTGCATATAAACCTCGTCCACATCGGGTCTTTCCTCTCTGTCTAGCTTTACGGAGATAAAATCCCGATTGAGTATTTCCGCCACAGCCTCATCCTCAAAAGATTCATGAGCCATCACATGACACCAGTGACAAGTGCTGTATCCTATGGACATAAAAACCGGCCTATCCAGAGCTTTTGCTTTTTTAAAAGCCTCCTCTCCCCAAGGGTACCAGTCCACAGGATTATGAGCGTGTTGAAGAAGATATGGTGACTTTTCGTTTATAAGCCTATTGGTCTTTTCATTTGTTGTCATGCTTTCGGCACCTTCCTTTCCCTAAAAAAGCGTTTCCGTCTTCATATTATTTCAAGGATGTATACAGATATGCAAAAACTCCCGTAAAAGAGTGCTTTTGCCGCAGAGTAAAAACGCCCCTTTAGGTGCGGTCAGATAGGGATTTATAATTCCTGAAAAATTCGGCATAGTCGTTGATATTCGGCTATGCCGTTTTTTCGTTTAGTTTGGTAAGTCGATAGCGCCAATGCAGTTATAGAAAATTTGAATCCGCT
>JAAYFX010000137.1 GCA_012728025.1 Clostridiales bacterium | reverse complement strand
CTCAAGGTGCAGCCGTACTATCTTCTTTCTTGTTTCTTCGTTGTAACTCGCCATTTTCTTCTCTCCTTGTGATTTATAATTTTATCACTTTGGACAGCTGTGTTACAACTTTACTTTACCACGACACATCGTGCATTAAAGCTGCTAAACGAATCGCCTGAAAAAGGATCGAAAAGTGAATTCGATATTCACATGGCACATTATTAGGAATCCGGCTGTTATAAAAGATGTTAGTAGTATTTGAATCCAAACTTTCAAAATCAAGGAGAATGCCTTCTTGGAGATTCTTATCTTCTAATATCTTTCGATAATATTTAGATTCATTTTCGCTTAAAATGGTTTCTTTAACTATCTGCTCTATCTCCGTATTGAGTTTAGCAAAAAACTCATTAAGGGTGTCCGAGTGGGAATTACATATGCTATAATAAAACATATCTCCACATAATTTCATAGTCCCTAATGAATGTTCAAACCGTTTTGTTCTATTTGTCGGAAACGTCAAATATGCTGTGGAATTCTGCGAAATGTTATTTAGGCGATTAAAAAGAGTAGAAGATACAAAGCTCATCTCAATTGGACTCATTAAAATAGTTTTATGCACTGTATCTGAAATATATATATGTTTTTGTTGAATAGCTACTCACTCCCTTCATTATCAGCTAATAATACGAATTGTTGTACCATATTCCAAAATAAATTGCTACATCTAATTCAGCGTATTATTTGATTTTTGAGGAAGTTGTTAGCAATACATACAATTATTGCACCTGCACAACCGAAATGCTACGGGAATATATGATAAAAGACTTTGTAATGGAATAAGGGTGTTTAAAAAATAATTTGTAGCATTCTATTTATATAGTTACCTAAGGTTCTCATCTCCTCGCAAAATAAGAAAGTTAGTAAAATGATTTTTGTATGAATAAAACGCAATTGTGTAAACTCTTGTAAAAATGGTTATACCATGATATAATGATACCAATTGATACTACCGCATACCACACGGGAGGTGACCACAATGGATGCTGCCGTATTTGCGGCTATGCTGTCAGATAAGAGTATTACAGATTACAAAAAGCTAATGCACAAATATTCCGAAGCCAACTTAAAAGAATTCATCACCTTACTCTATACAAACTTCTTCAAACCTATCCCTTTACGAGATTTCCAAGAAAGGAATCTCGTATATTTAGAAAGTGTAATGCAATTACACCAAACTTCCATAAGGCCTTTGATGTCCACCAAGGGGAAGGAGATGCCCTATGGAATAAAGGCAATGGAGAGCGAAATTGCCTCAACCCTGACAATTGAGAACATTGATTTTGCACGGGAGAGTGTCAGGAAGATTCTCAGCGGCTATGCCCCCTCCGATGATAGTGAAAAGCGCATCTATGGCATTAAAAGAGGTTTGGAATACATTAGTAACCCGCAAAACAAAATAACTGAGGCAAATATCAATGAGCTGTATCAATTGGCGATTGCAGAGACATTGGACGAGGAAAGCCGCTTAAAGCCCGGGAACCTTTACAGGCATGATTCTGTTTATGTGATTGGGCAGGAGCTTGAGCATACCGGACTGCCCCATCAGAAACTTCCGGAGTACATGTCTGAACTGGTGGAATTTGCGGCAGGGGAAGACGGGATGAATGACCTAATTAAGGCAGCGGCCATCCATTTTTACATTGGCTATTTGCATCCCTATTTTGACGGCAACGGCCGCATGGCACGTTTGGTTCATCTGTGGTTTTTAGTGCAGCAAGGCTATTCCTCCGTGCTCTTTATTCCTTTTTCAAGCTATATTGAAAAGGAGCGTTCCTCCTACTATAAGGTATACAGTCTCACAGAGCAGAACGCAAAACTGGGAGGAGTTACAGACATCACAGCATTTTTAGCCTTCTTCACGGAGCGGGTGTATAATAAGCTAAAGCCTGAAATTCGGACAGAGCATCCCTTTGAAGCTTTTGAGAAGGCTCTTGAGGACGGACTTGTGACCGAAAAAGAAAAAGACCTTTGGCACTTTGTTTTGTCTGCTTACGGCGCTGACGAGTTTTCCACTAAGCAGCTGGAAAAAGACTTCGGCAATGCTGCCTATGCCACCATCCGAGGTTTTGTCCTAAAATTTGAGAAACTTGGTTTGCTTCATGCTCAGCGCTACAGTAACAGAGTAAAGTATAAGGTCAACGATAATAATTAGAAAAAGAATCACCGCTAAAGCATTTTTGCCCTAACGGTGATTGATTTAGAAGAGGAAGGCAGCTTTGTCTGTGTGCAACTTGATGCCCCCCATTTTACTTGTTTGCCTTGGCCTTAAAACACCCTCAAATAAAAGCAAAAAACTGTGTTTTATGCGGCCATAATGATAAACCACTATAAGTAGCGGCTTAGCCCTCATTCGCTCCCATGCATGTTGGGGGGCAAAGTCTTAGGGATAATAGGTTGTGGACCTCCGCAACCACAATTTAAAAAGACCGAGTTCAATGTTGAAATAACGTTGAACTCGGTCTTAAACTTTTTTGTATTGAGTCATGTACCCAATAGTTTGTTTAGAATAGGAAATGCTGGTAAATCAGCCGGAAAACGCAACTATCAACTTTTTATTTTTCTGCCGCCGCAAAGATTTCATAAGGCTTGCCGATGGGCAAAAACGTTCTTCCAAAATGGTTGTTAAGCACATTTGCACCGCTGCCGTAAAAGGACAAAAGTGCAATCAGCAGCTCTGACACCGCCGCAAGGTAGTGGAAGAAATTATGTACAGGCCCTTCGGAGACAAATGTGCTGACGGAAAGCCCCACAAACAAGAGGTCAATAAATACAAAGATAAAAAATAATACTTTGTTGGTTCTGGTTGCACCGATTGTGAGAAAGACAGTCAAAATGAGGTAGCCGATGAAGGCCACACCTAGCTGGCGCATATCTGCATTTCCCTGTAAGGCAGTGCCGAAGGCACCCAGACCGGTTAGCCAGACGGCCGCCATGCCCAGCCAAAAGAACCCATAAGCGCAGAAGGCCGTAGCACCAAAGACGTTACCCTTTTTGTAATCTAAAATACCCGCAGTTAGCTGTGCCAAAGCACCCAGAAAGATTGCCCAAGGCAGGACATAGGCATAGCCTTCGGTTAGACCGAGTTTCTGGCTGGAGGCAACCAGAGTTACCATAGCCAAGCCGAACAGCCCAAGGGCAGAGGGGTCTACATTTGTTTTTTCAGTCATGAATTTTCTCCTCAATAGCTTAATCACTGTTTTTGACAGACAAAAAATATCGTATCAAATGCTGGGAGATAAGTCAAGTATTGTAGCTTTTTCTCATATTTTAATACTTTTTATCGAACAAACGGTTTTATCAGGCAAAGTGGATAGCGTTGTCTGAAAATCATACAAATGTTCGGTGTATGCCTATATTTAACACAATGCACCCTTCTTTGTCTGTACAAAACGTAGAAACTATGCGTTATAATGCAGACATAACTAGGCAGGTTTAACATTTTGTGCTAACGGGATGAAGGCTTATTAAATTTAGGAGGAGCATTGATTATGAAAATTAAAACCCATGACGAGAGATTGCAATTGACCCACGGTGACTACCACCGTATGGTGCAGGCCAGAAAGCCACAGGGAATTGAAAACAAATCTGCATATCTTGTGGGCACCGGCATTGCCGCCCTTGCGGCTGGTTGTTTTTTAATCCGTGACGCCCACATGGATGGCAGTAAAATCACCTTTTTTGAACAGCTAGAGGTTCCGGGCGGTTGTCTGGATGGCGCTGTCCGAGGCAAGGCGGGCTATGTGGCAAGAGGCGGCAGAGAAATGGGACATTGCTTCGAGTGCCTGTTTGACCTGTTTGGCTCTCTGCAATCCACTGAAGACCCAGAAATGACTGTCATCGATTATTTTTACTATACCAATCGGGATGACCCCAACTTCAGCTTAAACCGGATTACGGAAAAGCAAGGTCAGCGTGGATTTAACGGCAAGTTCAACATAAATCAGCAAATGGCAATGGAAATAGGAATGTTGGTCATGACCCCCGATGAGGTGCTTGCGGATAAATCTATTGAGGATATTTTCTCCAAGGAACTTCTGGAGACAGACTTCTGGACTCTTTGGAGAACCATGTTCGCCTTTGAAAACTGGCACAGCGCTCTGGAAATGAAGCTATATCTGGCTCGCTTTGTCCACCATGTAGATGGGCTTACAGACCTTTCCGCCCTCCAGTTTTCCAAGCACGACCAGTACACCTCCTTCATTCTCCCAATGATTAACTACTTGAAAGACCACGGTGCAAAGTTTATGTACGGCACTACGGTAGAGAACGTGGAGTTTGACATTGGAGCAGATAAAAAGGTTGCAAAAAAGATTCTCTACACCCAAAATGGCAAGGCCGGAGAAATTGCTCTGACTGAAAATGATTTGGTGTTTATCACAAACGGCTCCATGACCGAAAACTCCGGCTACGGTGATGATGACACCCCCGCCCCCATGATTGAAACCATTCAGGGAAGCTGGAAGCTCTGGAAAAACATTGCCGCCCAAGATGAATCTTTTGGCCGACCGGAGGTGTTCTGCTCGGATATTGAACGGACAAACTGGGAGTCATGCACTGTCACCTGCCATAATCCTGCCGTTCCTAAATACATCGAGAAAATCACAGGCCGTGACCCATATTCGGGCAAGGTCTGCACCGGCGGCATCGTAACAGCGAAGGATTCCAGCTGGCTTATGAGTTGGACAGTCAACCGCCAGCCCCAGTATATAGGCCAGCCAAAGGAAGATATTGTTGTCTGGGTTTACGGTCTATTTTCTGATAAAACAGGGGACTACATCAAAAAACAGATGCGTGACTGCACAGGCAAGGAGATTACCAAGGAGTGGCTGTATCATTTGGGTGTGCCCGTCGGTGAGATTGAGGAACTGGCAAAAACCTGCACTGCCATACCCGTTATGATGCCTTTCATTACCTCTCATTTCATGCCCCGTGTCCACGGCGACAGACCCTTCTGTGTACCGAAAGGTTCTGTAAACTTTGCCTTTTTGGGTCAGTTTGCCGAAACCTTAGACGACCCCGGACGGGATACTGTGTTTACTATTGAATACAGCGGCCGCACCGCAATGGAGTCTGTTTATGTTTTGGCAGGTGTTGAAAAAGGTGTGCCTGAAGTCTTCGGCTCGGTTTATGATATACGCTATGCCGCACGTTCTGTGGGCCAGCTTCTTGACGGGAAAAAGCCGGAAATTCCCCTGCCGGATGCCACAAAATCAATGCTTGGAGCACTCCTTGCAAACACCGAAATTGAAAAGTTCTTAAAGGAATACAATCTGGTTTAATCGTTACTTAAAGGGGAGGGGGGAATTTTATCCCAATAAAATTCCCCCCTTGTTTTTTCCGGAGCAGAAGAACCGGACGGATGAAAGCTTGAGGGTGGTATTGTGAAGGAAGAACTAAAAATTCAGGAGCTGGAGCGCTTATATCGGCAGGCTTCCCGAAGCCGTTTGTCCGATTTTCCGCCGCCTGAAGCAGAGGGGGAGAAATTTTTTTCCCGTTGCAGGCCGGCGGTAAAAACAAACGAAGGCAGCCCTGCCGAAGTATTAAATTGTGAGGTTCTGGATATATATCGAGATTTTAAGGATACAGAGCATCGGAAATGGGATGAAATTATCGACCAAATGCAGGTAGAGATTGCCTTTGAGCAATTTTTTCTCAATCGGGAACGCCGACTTGCAAAGGAAGAGGGCCAAGCAAATCACTCTGTTTCAAATGCCGCCACTCGGTATCGGACAGATAGAATTTTGAACTTACAGGAAGATTTGGAAGCCCTTGTAAGCGGGAATTTGGAGGCTTGGGAGGCTTTCCATCTGCGGCGCTATCAAGGGGATATTGCCTGCAAAAACCAGCATAGGATGATTGACGTACCCTATGTTGCCAGCGCCAAAAAGCGGGTGACGCAGGCCCTAAATAATGGTTTGCCTGTCTATATTGTCGGGCATCTGGGCGGTGGAAAAACCCAACTGGCAATGGATGCCGCTCGGGATTATGCCCTTTCAAAGCGGATACAAGAGGAGTTGGAAACCCGAATGAGCAATTGGTACTCCTCCTGCTTTGATGCGACAGATGAGGAGATTTTTGAGCAGTTTCGGGTCTTTTGGAAGGAGATTGATGAAGAATATCGAGAGAATGCAGCACTGCTGGAGGAAATCCAGCCCTTGTTTCTTTCCGGCTCCCATGACTTAACCTATGAGGATATGTTTGTGGAAAAAACCCTGACCCTTAAGACAAGTTTTTCTGAAAATGCTTATTTGGACTATTTCCGACAGATTTTTAGCTGTTACAGCCAGATGGAGTCTTTATATCAAGATGATTTAACTAAATTACCCCCAAACAGTCAGGCAAGACTAAAACTTTTGATTTTGAACAGTTTTTCAGACATGGTTATTGCCAATAACAGCGCCTTCGGCACTGAGGTCAAAAAGCTGGAAAAGGAAATTTTGCAGGCGGCAAAAGAGGGACGGCCTGTCATTATTGACGAGCTTAATACCATTGCCATGCAAAACCTCATCGGCTTAAACGACCTTCTCCAGCGGCAGGCCGGAGAAACTGCCTATATAACAGGCGTCGGGCCTGTATTTATTAAACCCGGCTTCGCCCTAATCGGAACCGGAAACCTCTCCTCCCGACAGGTTGACTATTCAGGCACAAACCAACTAAACCCTGCTTTCCAATCCCGATTTATCACCATAGAATATAACTATCTTCCCCAATCGGTTCGAGGCTCTTTGGCAGAGCAGGAGCAGCCCGAGGCAAACGAACTGTTTGAGGTGGTTTTAACCCATTTAGCCGACCAGAGAGGTTTTCTGCATCTGCCGGATATGGAAAAAAGCCTCGATGAGTTGTTTCGGCTTTGTCAGCTTTCAAAGCTTACACAAAATGTGTTTATAGGCAAATGGAAGGATAACTTTTCCCCCGAGGAGGAGATTGACACTTCTATGGGTGACTTGGAGCTTAAAGAGTCTGTGCTTTCCATCCGAAACATCATTCATGTTCTGGACTCTTGGAATTTAGGCGAGGAAAAGGATTTGAGCCTTGCCCTCTGGGATGGTTTTATAAGCTCCATAACAAACTCTGATGACCAGAACTATATTCTGTCTCAGGCGGTGCGGTATGGCTTTTTCCCGAAGCAGGAGGGCTGGCAGGTTGCAGACCGAGCAGTGGGAGAAGCCAGCCTTACATATCACGAGCTCCGGCATAGCCCCTATCGATATTTCAGAGCAAAAACAGAAAGTTACAGTGATTTGGACATTATCCATCTGCTTTATGGCACAGGACCCAAGGCACAAAACCTTCCAAAGGCCATTTGTGAATATCTTGGTGCTGAAAAAAATCTTGTGGATATTGATGATTATCTGCAATTTGCGGCAAGGATAAGAGGGATGCAAGGTCAGCTAAATCTTTTAAAACAGCTCTGGGAAGAAGACAGAAGCTATTCGGATATGGAGGAGACTCTTTCTGTGCTGACCCGAGCCCTTGCCGCTATCAAAAGCTCCGGTTTGACAGACGAGGACTTTTCCCGTCTGCTAGATGAAACAGAGTTTGCCCTTTGGGAGCAGTTTAAAGCCAGCGAGCCTTATTTTCGAGAGCGGATGTTTCCCTCACAGTTGCACATTTGCCCTCTGCCTCGCAAGGGAGCAAGAAAAATCGGCGCAATGGTACGCCGCATTCTGCCTCTGGGGGAGGATTGCTTTCTGGTTTCCGCCATTAATGGAGAGCTTCGATTTCTATCTGCTCAAAACCGTTTTGCATATTGGAGTGAAGTCCTTCCGGAGCTATCTGGCCTGCTCAACTATTTTTCAAATGCAGACAATGAGCAGCTTGCAGTGAAGAAAAACGGGGAGCTGCTCATCTTTCAACCCCTGCTGTCAGAGGCTAGACTTATCCTGCGTGAAAAGTTTCAATTTCAATCAAACCAGCTTTGCCGTACTGCTCTTTTTAACCAAAACACCATCATTGCTCTAGACAAAAACGGTGATTTGGAGGCTTTCTGCCCTGCTAAGGACAGCACCTCCCGCAGTCTTGGCTCCCTGCCTGTCTCCGGACAGAAGGTTGCATGGATGGGCTGTGCCGAAAGCCAGCTTTTCATTCTTGACAGCGGCGGGCAAATGCTCATTTACAATGAGGAACTTTCAGCGGCAGAGACTATCTCTCTTGGAATAGCAGGACTGCAAGGTGTAGAGCTTCCAGAGGGGGACAGTGTGTTTCTTTTTAGCGAGGACTGCCGTTATCAGCTTTTTTCCCTATCCTCAAAAACTGTTCTGCAAGAGGGATTGTTGCCGGAGCGCCCCCTTCGGGTGGTCTGCAATAGAAATTTTATTATCATCTTTACTTATAGCAACAAGGTTTATCTTATGGAAAACCATAGGGGTAAATGGAAGCTGACAGAATCAGCAACCTTGGAGAATACGAACTTTTCCGGTGCAGGGCCACTTGGGGACGACTTTTTGGTTTTTGACTTCCATGGCAGCCCTTCTGTCCTTTCCGTCGAGCGCTTTCACTGCTCGTCCATATAAATAGGGTGCGTAACAATGGATGAAAATAAGCTTGACCGTGCCGCCCTGCGCTGCGAGGACTTTTTAAAGCGGGAGGAGCGCAACCTCATTACCTTCACAGGGGACAGCGGCCTGTCCTATCGCACTGCAAAAGAGGGAAAGCGATTTTTACTAAAACCCCTAGAACGAACTATGTTTTTACCTCTTGAAAGTTTTCAAAATCACGATTTAGACGACCAGATAATTCTTTGGCTGCTATACAGGGAGCTTGCCCTTTATCCCGACTGGCGGCAAAACCCTTCCGGTTACCTTAAGCGGATGGAGGGCTGGCAGGGTGAATGCCAAGAGTTATCCGACTACCTGCTTGGAAAAATCGAGCGGGAAGGTTTTGCGTCTGTGCCCAAATATCAGCCCCAAAGTGTAAAGCGCTATGTAAAGCGGGAGCTGTCGGGTTTTCTGCGGGTCTTTGAGGAGCTTTGTGCGGTGTTGCGGGTTTTCAAAGATTGTCCTGTCTTTCAGCAGACCCACTATAAAGCTCAAATTCAAGACTACCAAACCAGTCGAAAGCTTGCGCCTGCGTATCTTCAGGCAAAGCCTGCCCACAGAGCCTTCTGTGATGCTTTTTTATGTGCTTTGGTTTTCGAACAAGAGCCGCCGCTGGATTTTGAGGTTTCCCAATCCTTCTTTGGAATGGTTTTGGGCAAAAAGCTTTACCGCCTGACCTTAGACGAGCTGGGCCGCAGGCTAACTCTCGAAAGAAAAGATGCCTTCCTTCGGGAAATATTGTTTCCGGAATTCTTCCGGCTCTGGTGTCTGGAAATCGATGCGGCTCCACTCCAAAGTGCAGAGCCAAATAAGGAAAAAGAGGGTCTGCTAAACCTTTCAGACGGTGAAGAAGATGCCTTCACAGCTTCTGCCGAGGAGCAGGAGACTGCCCTTAAAGAGCTTGAAGCCATGTCATCCCAAATGAACTGTGCAGGCAGTGCCGCAGACGGCAGTCTCAAGGACCTGACAGATTATGGAGTGGATGCCGATGAGCAGAGGATGTTCTGGCATTATGCGGTAAAAATGAAAAAAGAGCGGGAGGAAATGCGGCGCTTCTGGCAATTGCTGTTGGGAAAGGCCATGCAGGAAATTAACGTAAAAGAGGGTCAGCGACTGCGGGGGCACCTTAATGTAGATAGCATCATCCGTGGCTATCCGGATTTTGTGGAGGCACAAAAGGACGGCAGTTTCCGCAAACTACGTCTTTATGAGCAGTATGTTTTGACCCCACAAATGAAAGAGCTGCCTGACCGTATTGAAGTGAGCATCCTCATGGATAACTCCGGTTCAATGGATGAAAATAAGCTTGATGCCGCACGGAAGGCTCTGGTTGCAGCCCTTTTGTCTTTAGATGATTTTAACGAAGCTCTTAGAGCGCAAAGAGCCAGCAGCCCCCTTAAGCTGGAAATTGAGACAGAAGTATATTTTTTCGGCAAGGATTTTTATAAGGTGAAGTCCTTTGGCCATAGGGGGGCCTCTTTTCGGGAACTTTCCGAAAAGGTTAAGTCCCTTACACGCCTGCGGGGCAACGGCGGCTCAACAGATGATGCGGGAGTTTTAAACGAAGTGGCCGATGGTATCGATGAGCAGCAGTTGCGGATGATTAAAAGGGGAAAATTAGTTAAGCTGATTTTTGAAATTACAGATGGCTGCTCAAACACTCCAGGCAGTGCTCATAAGGCGGCGGCAAGACTGATTGATAAGGGTTGTCTGGTCTATGCCTTTCAGATTGGGAAAAACTCCGCTGCCGATATAAAAGACTTTGAGCAGATATGGAACCAAGATTTTGACTCTCCCCACGGCTTGAGCATTGGAGAGGAGCTTGAAAAACTCCCAAGACTTTTGCTTTCTGCACTCCAAGACAAAATGAGGGATATTTTTTAATAAAACTGACTTTTTAAGCACTTTTCCGGAACGTCCATTGTAAAAAGCCAAACAGCCGCCCATAACTTTGAGCGGCTGTTTGGCCTTTGTTTTAGTTGTCATCCCGCATAGATAGGGGCATACCCCAGCTTTTCTGACGACCGGCGTCCTTTGCGCTTCGTTTCAGCACATCATAAATACTGCCATTGAGCATTCTGCTCATTAGCTCAATGAAGTTTTCCGGCTCCTGCTTCATACCGCCACGAATCCAGTCAAGAAAAATTCCAACAAAGGCATGGGAGTAAAAATCCGCAATAAAGTTCCTATCCGCCGGAGGAAGATATTGCCCCTCGGTCACATTGTTTGAAAGGGTAATCAGCAACCCATGAGCTGTTTTGAATAAGTATGCCTTAATTGTCTCCAACTGAATTGAGTTAAACACGTTTTGGATAATCATTGCGTGTTCCTTCAAATAGTGCATTGATTGGAGACAACCCTCCTGCCAGTAACCGTGTACAGGGTTTTGGGAAGTCACCTTCTCGGTTTCGATGTTAAAAATATCGTCAACCAAATCATAGATGTCCCGATAATAATAGTAGAAGGTGTTCCTGTTAATCCCACAGGTTTCAACAATGTTCTTAACAGTGATTTTGGAGAGCGGTTTCTGCTCAAGCAGGCTAAAAAAGGTTTTAATGATTTCCTTTTTTGTAAAGTTTGCCATCCTGTCAAACCGCCTTTCTTTTGAAAAGTCAGCGCACGGGGTGGCGGATGCGCTGAAAACCCCATGGAAATTTTATTTCCAGCTCTCTGTGCGCTATTTCATCATATCATGGGCCATTTAGAGAAAGCAACAGTAATATGTAATAAACAGCTAAAATATTGTGTAAAAGGTGCATTAATAATGTGTGTAAACATAAAACATTATTAAATGACAGAAAGGGACCTTATAGTTTTAATACTTTTGACTTTGACGGCCTTATGTAAAAAGTGTAAACTCATCTCAGTATAGTATAAAGTTAATAACTTTTATTTACAGTTGCCATGGGGCAAATTATGCCTCATAATCAAAATCGGCGCAGGGCGCAAAAAGGTTTGGAGATAAGAATATGATAATAGAAACAGCGAGGGTCACGCTTTATGCCTCATGGGTAAACTCTTTAAAAGAAAAACGCATGGTGGTGAAAAGCATAATCGACAAAATAAACGGCAGGTTTAACGTTTCTATTGCCGAGGTGGCAGAGCAGGATACTCATAGAACAATCGTCCTCGGGCTGGCCTGTATCGCTGTAACAGCCGCCTTGGCCGACAGCATGATTGAGTCAATATTGCTATTCATAGAGAATAATACGGATGCTGAAGTCATTGACATTCAGCGTGAAACCAGATAAGGAGGCAGCCCCTTGGACGGAAAAATAAGAGCAAATATTAAAATAGGTGCCCTTGTGGATGTTATCCTGAAAAAGAACCAAAGCACAGGCGCACTGACGAGAGGTCACGTTCGGCGCATACTCACGAACAGCCCAACGCATCCCCATGGCATAAAGGTCATGCTGGAGGAGGGCGCTCAGGTGGGGCGTGTGCAGGAAATAAT
>JAAYFX010000009.1 GCA_012728025.1 Clostridiales bacterium | reverse complement strand
GTATTATTGCGGACAATGATGAACTAAAAAACACAAAGCTTCTCCATGCTAAAACCGGAGCCGCCATGGCAAAAGACATTTTCGGCGTGGACGAAGCCGTATATAAAGCGATTTTATGGCACACAACCGCAAGAGAAAACATGAACTTATTGGAAAAAATTATATACATAGCTGATTATATAGAGCCAAATCGCATTTTTGACGGGGTTTCGGAGCTGAGGAGGCTGGCGTATGAGGACTTGGACAAGGCTCTTATCCTTGGTTTGGAAATGACCTTTGAGGATTTGGCAAAGCAAGGCATAAGCCCTCATGAAAACTCCCTTAAAGCCTACTCTTGGCTCAGGCACACCGACCTTTAAAAAACCAACGGAACATATTTTGTGCCGACACATCTTGAAAGGATTGGAACCCAATGAAGCTATTTGGCGGAAATGGACATAATAATAAAAAAAGACCCAAAAGCTTGAAAGAAAGCAGTGGGAGTCAAAGTGAAAAAACCGGCGGTAGCGCCGCAAAAAAAGGACTTCGTGGCTTTGTTACAGCTCTTTTAATCGTTGCTTTTATAGCGGGTTGCGGCTTTGCCTATTGGAAGATAACTACAAAACCACCGGAAGGACAAACTGATATATCTCCGGATGCTAATGACGATGCCCCCACATACAAGCTTGAACGTTATTACACTATTTTGGTGGTAGGTGATGACCAAAAGGGCGGCAACACAGACACTATTATGTTGGTTCGCTATGACACCCAAGAAATGAAGGTGAATGTACTATCAATTCCCAGAGACACCTTAGTAAATTCGCCCTTGGCAAATAAAAAAATAAATGCGGTTTACCACAATCTTGGCGGGATGGACGCTTTGATGGAAGAAGTCAGTGAGCTTACGGGCTATCGTCCAAACAACTATATGCTTGTAGACACAGAGGTTTTCACCAAGGTGGTTGATGCCATGGGCGGGGTTGATTTTTATGTCCCCTTCGACATGGACTATGACGACTATCATGACGAAAACAATGATGGTGTCATAGACTATGTGTTTACCATTCATGTTGAAGAAGGACAGCAGACCCTTTCAGGCTATGATGCTCTGGGGGTTTTCCGCTGGAGGCAGAACAATAACGGTGCTGGTCATGTCTATATGAACCCCGACATAGAGCGGATAGATATGCAGCACGACCTTCTGATGGCCATTGCCGAAAAGGCTATGAACACAAAAAATGTTTTGACCCTTATGAATATAGCAAAAGCAGTAATAGACCAGTGTGAAACAGACCTTAGCCTTGGGAACATCCAGTGGTATTTTGAAGAGTTTTTAAAGATGTCCATGGATAATATAGACTTTTTCACAATGCCCACCAATGGAGCATGGATATACAAAACCGCCTATGTTACCATAGAGGTGGACCCTTGGCTGCAAATGCTAAATGAAAGCTTCAATGTTTTAGACCGTGGGCTTACAAGGGAAGATGTGGGGATTTTATATGTTGGCCGGCAAATAGATTTGAAAAACGGCCAGCTTTATGTAGAACCTGATGATTTAGCCTGTACAAACGGTACGGAAATAGATAAAAACTTTCTAAAAAACTCCAACTGAGAAAGGACAAAAAATATGATGACACCTCAGCAAATGGCTGAAAAAATTGTTGAAACCATAGGAAAAAAGATTGGACAGGACATTAAGCTCCTGAAAATAGATGACATCACCGTAATAGCCGACTATTTTGTAATATGCACAGCTTCTACCACAACACAGATAAAAAACCTTTGTGATGAGGTTGAGGCGGTTATGGAAGACCTTGGGGAGCCTGTGCGCCACCGTGAGGGCTACCGTTCCGGTGGCTGGGTGCTTTTGGACTTTTCCTGTGTCATAGTCCATGTTTTTCTGGAGGAAGCCCGTGAGTTTTATGCCTTGGAAAGGCTTTGGGCAGATGCAAAGGACATTGACATTTCCGCCCTTGTGGGAGAAAGATAAATTTTAAAAGCGCTCTTGGCGCTTTTAGCAGAGGATTGAAGAAGAAAATGAAGTATGACTTTACAGCTATCGAGAAAAAATGGCAAAAACGCTGGGCGGATGAAGATGTATACGCCGCCAAAAACGGCTCGGATAAACCGAAGTTTTATGCCCTTATAGAATTTCCCTACCCTTCCGGACAGGGGCTTCATGTGGGGCATCCCCGTCCCTATACAGCTCTTGACATTGTGGCAAGAAAAAGGCGGATGCAGGGGTATAATGTCCTTTTCCCCATTGGCTATGATGCCTTTGGCCTGCCTACGGAAAACTATGCCATTAAAAACCATATGCACCCTCGGGAAGTTACAAAAACCAACATAGCTGGCTTTACCCAACAGCTTAAAATGATTGGTTTTTCCTTCGACTGGGACCGTTGTGTGGACACTACCGACCCCGAATACTATAAATGGACCCAGTGGATTTTCCTTAAAATGTTTGAAAAGGGGCTGGCATATAAGTCCAGTATGCCCGTAAACTGGTGCACCTCCTGCAAGTGCGTTCTTGCCAATGAGGAGGTTGTAGGCGGCGTCTGCGAGCGTTGCGGCGCTGCCGTCGTGCGCCGTGAAAAAAGCCAGTGGATGCTTAAAATAACCGAATACGCCCAGCGCCTTTTAGACGATTTGGACGAGGTGGACTATATTGAGCGGGCAAAGATTCAGCAGAAAAACTGGATAGGCCGTTCAACGGGCTGCGAGGTTAGCTTTGGCACCACAGCGGGCGACGAAATAAAAGTTTTCACCACAAGACCGGACACTCTTTTCGGAGCGACGTATATGGTTATGGCTCCGGAGCACGAGTACATCGAAAAGTGGGCAGAAAAGCTTAGTAACCTTGAGACTGTAAAAGAGTATCAGGCTCAGGCGGCTAGAAAGTCTGATTTTGAGCGTACAGAGCTTGTAAAAGAAAAAACCGGCATTCGCCTTGACGGGGTTCGGGGAATTAACCCTGTCACAGGCACAGAAATACCCATTTTCATATCCGACTATGTTCTTTCAAGCTACGGAACCGGAGCCATCATGGCCGTTCCAGGTCACGACACTCGTGACTGGGAGTTTGCCAAAACTTTTGACCTGCCCATAATCGAGGTTGTTCAGGGCGGAGACATAGAAAAAGAAGCCTATTTAGACTGCGATAAGGGCGTAATGGTAAACTCCGGCTTCTTAAACGGCCTTAGTGTGGACGAGGCAAAAAAGAAAATTGCTCAATGGCTCATAGATAAAAACCTTGGAATTGAAAAAGTAAACTATAAGCTCCGTGACTGGGTGTTTTCCCGTCAGCGCTACTGGGGTGAGCCAATTCCTCTGGTTTACTGTGAAAAATGCGGCTGGGTTGCCCTTCCCGAAAGCGAGCTTCCCTTAAAACTTCCCGAGGTTGAAAGCTACGAAACCACAGACGACGGGGAAAGCCCCCTTGCCCATATGCACGACTGGGTCAACACAAGCTGCCCCTCCTGCGGCGGGCCTGCAAAAAGGGAAACAGACACCATGC
>JAAYFX010000136.1 GCA_012728025.1 Clostridiales bacterium | reverse complement strand
TTTTGGCTCTTGCCATAGCCGCAAGCGCCCTGGACTATCAAAATATTTTGTCACATATATTAGGCGCTCTTGCCGTTTTTCTGCCCACAGCCCTTATTTTCTATCTAAGCGGCGGCAGGGGAATCGGCGGGGGCGACGTTAAGCTCATGGCTGTTTGCGGCCTTTTTCTGGGCTGGAAGCTTATAATCCTTGGCTTTTTCATTGCCTGCTTTCTGGGCGCATTGATACACAGCCTGCGGATGAAACTTTTTTCAAAGGGGCGGGTTCTTGCCATGGGGCCTTACCTTTCCGTCGGAGTCTTTATTGCCCTTTTGTGGGGCGAGGGACTTATAAATTGGTACATCGGACTTTTGGCATAGCAGCAAAGCTCTGTTAAAATGTCTTAATAAGATATATGCATATATAAAATCAAACTAAGGGGAGACTGTTTTATGGCTGGAAAGCTTCTTTATATTGAAGTTGGTGACCGACTTGTGAAGGTCATGTGTGCTGTGCCGCAAAAAAAAGGCCTGCGAGCAATTAAAAGCTTTATGTTCCAGCCTCCCGAGGGCAGTGTTTTTGACGGGGTAATCCAAAATCCGGAGGAATTATCCGAGGCTTTGGTGGCACAGCTTTTAGAGCATAGGCTACGTGGGGTCAAAAACGTGGTTTTCAATTTGGCCTCGGGCAAGGTGGCAAGCAGAGAGGTTAAGCTTCCTCCCGTTAAGGAAAAGCTTCTTGCTCCAATGATTGCAACAAATGCGGCGGATTATTTCCCCATTGACTTAAGCCGCTATCACATAAGCCATACCCTTCTTGAAAAAGTAAAGGGCGAGGGGGGCTTTTGCAGGGTTTTGGCATTGGCGGCTCCCCTGTCCCTTTTAGAGGGCTATTTTAAGCTAGGCGAATTTGCTGGACTTAAAATAAAGGCCATAGACAGCAGCGCCAACAGCCATTACCGTGCCCTTCGCCCCTTGAGACAAACAGGCGTTACCATGTATGTGGATGTGGAATGCACCGAAAGCTTTGCAAGCTTTATTCAGGACGGCAGATTGCTTTTACAGCGCACCTTTGCTCTGGGCGGCGATGAGTTTATAAAAAGCTATATGGAAAAGGTAGAAAAGCCCGAGGAAGAATACATAGAAGCTCTAAGTGAGCTTAGCGTATCTGCAAAGACCACCGTTATGGTGGGTGCAGAAGGCCAAATGACCCATCACGAGAGGACCGAGGAATTAAGCCGACTTGTCAGCAATATTGCCCGAAGTGTAGATTATTTCAATTCCTCCCGCTGGGAAACAGCCACGTCTCAAATAGTTTTAACAGGGCCATGCGGCAGGCTTGAAGGCTTAAAGGAAATGGTGGCTGCCGAAACGGGACTTCCTACCTTTTACCTTGAGGAGCTTGAAGAAGTAAGGTCGGTTTTCAAAACCATAGAGGACCCCTCCGCTTTTTTGGGCTGTGTCGGCGCAGCCCATAGTCCTGTAGATCTTTTGCCGGAGCATTTCATGCGGGCTTCAAGGGGGATGCGCCTTTCAAAAAACGAAACATCCATAGCTTCGGGACTTATAAGCTTTTCCCTGCTTTTTTTGGGGGCGGTGGTTTTGTCCATCATTGCGGTTTCTTCAAATCATGAGGTTAAGCGTGAGCTATCGGCCATCCGCTCGGAAATATCCGAGATTGAATATACTCAGCAGGTAGCTTTATCCTATGAATCATATCAGCAGGGAGAAACAGCGCTTCTTGAGATGAGGGCTCTTGCCGATAGCCCAAATGCAAAGCTTGCGGCTTTTTTCGAGGAACTTGAGCAGAAGATGCCCTCAAAAATACTTATCCTCTCGGCAGTATGCAGCGCCGAGGGCGTAACTATGAACATCACCGTGCCGAGCTATGCCGAGACAGCGGTGGTTTTAGACCAACTTCGCACCTTTGAAAGCATATCGAAGCTTGAGGTTTTGTCTGTATCGCAAAGCACTAACGAAGGGGGAAGTGAAACAAGCACCTTTTCTGTTTCCTGCTTATACGGAGAAAATCCATATTTAAACGGAGAAAATCCCTATGCCGATTTGATAGGGGAAAGCACAGACAGTGAAGGGCAGGTGGACTGATGAACCTTACAAAACGTGACCAGAACCTTTTGCTTACGCTTCTTGGCCTTATAGTTTTCTTTGGGGCCTATATGGGTATATATAATAATTTAAACTCAAAAACAGAGGAGCTTCAAGCAGAGATTTCTGCCTTATCTCCCCGCCTTTCAGAATTAAAAGGCTATTATGACAGGCTTCCGGAATATCAAGAGGGCATAGAGCAAAGCATTGAAACGGTGGATAAAGAGCTTGAAAAATACCCGAGGGATATTCGTCCAGAAGGGATTTTGGCCTATGTTATGGCTCTTGAAAATGAAGTTGGAGTGGACATAAGCTCTGTGGAATTTGTTCCTGCACAACTGTTTTCCCGCTTCCAGCTTACCCGCCCCAGTGAAAATGGCGACGAGCTTGTGCCCATGGCCGCCATGCAAACCGGTTTCAGCGCCAACTGCGGCTTTAATTATGCACAGCTAAAGCGGCTTATAAATTATATTTACAGCGCAGAGCATAATGCAAGCCTTGACAGGATTTCCGTAAACTACAATGGCACAACGGGAGAGTTGTCTGGCAGTTTCAGCGTAACAAAATATTTTATTACAAGCAGCGAATATAAATATGATTTGGTAGAACTTCCGAGGGTTCCCCAAGGGACGGCCAATCCCTTCGGCACCATTAACATAAGGCCTGCGGAAAATACAGAACCTACGGAATAAGAAAAGCTTAAAACAGGCATGACTGCAAAGGGGGAAGCAAGGTGAAAAAGCTAAAAACTTCAAACCATGGCTCAACCCTTATTGAAATAATTATGGCTATCCTTATCTTTGGGATAATAACAGTTCCCCTGCTACGGGCTTTTCTTGTAAGCGCCAACAGCTCAAAAAAGAGTGTGGAGGTTTCCGAAGCCACAGTTGCGGCGCAAAGCCTTGTTGAAAGAATTTCTGCCGCCGATATTGACGAGCTTTTAAAAAACTCAGAAGTTTTGTCTAAGGGGGCAAGGTTTTGTGAAATATCCAATGGCACATACACAGAACTTGAAACTGCCGCCCAAAAACATCTTAAAGGGACATATCATTTATATGTACCTGAAATAAGCGGCGGCACAAGAGAGTTTGATGCCCTTGTCACCATTTCCGCAGATAATAAGGACAACGAAGAAACCATAGGCATATACAGCGAAATAGACACTATGATAAACATGAGAGGTTATGACACTATTGCGGAAAAAGCTTATATCGCCCAGTGTACTCCTGAGCCGAATGAAGGTGGTTATGTGCCTGTCCTTTCAATTAATGAGCTTAGCCGCAACATTACAATAAGTGCATTACGGCAAAGCAATGATTATGAAATCACGGTTACAATGCACTACGAAAACAGCGCCTACGGCTTTTCGAAAGACTATTCCGAATCTGCTTTTATAAGGGGAGTAAAAAACAGCGATTCTGACGAGGCGGCCTTTTCTGTTTTCCTTATATACGACGCCTATTATAAGGATGGAACATACACCGAGGATGTAAGTATAGAAAATAATTACTGGCAAGAACTTGACTTCAATGTGTTTCTGGTGAACACAAGCGAGGATACAGCGAATTATAAAACGAACTATACAGCAAGTATAAACTATAAAAATCAGCACTTTGACAAGGGAGGTAAAACTCAGCCCCGAGTATTCACAAACCTTCCTTCGGATACGGTATCTTACTCGGCCCATAGCGACCATGCTTCTGTACCCCTGCCTATATCCGGATATTTAGTTGAGGAAAGAGCCAAAGACCGTCGTTATCTTATAAGTGTAGATTTATATAGGCAGGGCGAAGGCCCAAAAGAAAAGCCTGTATTTTCCCTTGATTCCCAAAGGCTCTACTAAGCTAAAGCGCATGGGGAGAAAAATATGAAAAAAACAATTCTTTTCAAAAATCTTAGAAAAAATAATAAGGGCAGCGCTCTGGTAACGGTCATTGTATCCATGATTTTCGTAATGGCCCTTGGCGCTGCCTTGCTTTTTTCTACTTATATGTCATATAAAATAGCTCTCAGCCAGCGCCGCTCCACAGAGGCTTTTTATACAGCGGAAAGCATGGCAGATGATATACGCTTTGGCCTTCAAACAGAAGCCACCCGTGCACTGACAATTGCCTATACTGAAACCATGACGGAATATGTAAAAACCACCAATACTTCTTTTGACACTCAGACGAACTTTGCCAATGCCTTTGAAAGAGAAATGCTTGATGCCAAGGGCGGGAGCATTTTTTCCAAAGATGGAGCAGGCTGTGCTTATAATGCCAAGGCCCTTTCTGTCTATGTAAACATACCAAAAGGCGGGACTTTTTCCCTTGGCAGCGGCGGTAGCTTTGAAGACCCCGATACAGCCATAGGTGAAGTGCTAACATTTTATGATGTAGATAGCAAGGGGGAGCTTAGGCTAACGAAGCTTTGCCTTTTAAAGCTTGGTCTGAGATATACAAGGGAGGATGGCTATGAAAGTCGAATTATAACGGATATTACCATAAATGTTCCAAGCTTTTCATACGATGACCTTGGAAGCTATGCCATAGTAGCGGATAAAGGAATTATTAAAAACAGCGGCGGCGAAAGCAGGATTTCAGGTAAGGTATATGCCGGCTCACTTTCAATAAGCGGCAACGGCAACAGCTTAGAGCACAATGGCGGTGACCTAATTGTAAAAGGTACGAAGAGCGATACAAACGGCACAGTTTGTGTTTCAAAAGGTGCAAGTTTTGCTTTTGGGGGCACGAGTGAGATAGGTGGCGAGCTTTGGGCAGGAGAGCTTATCGCTGAGGAGAAAGGGAGCCTGAAAACATCAGGCAGAGCCTATGTGGCAGACGACCTAATACTGGGAGCGGGCGGTAAGGCAGAGCTTTCCGGTAGCTATTTCGGCTTTGGCAGCAGCTTTTCCAATCCAAACCAAAGCAGCGCAATTATAGTCAATGGTGAGGGAGCAAGTCTTGATATTTCGCTTCTTAATCGGCTTTCTCTTGCGGGAATAAGCTTTATAGATGTTTTTGGAGGAGAGCTTTATAAGGATTCAGAGGGAGAAATAACCCCTCCTGTACCAATGGGAGAATCTCTTTCGGTGAAAACCAATCAGCTTGCCTATCTCGTCCCTGTGGAATGTATTAAAAACTACGCCGGCAACCCCTTTATCTTTGATAGCGATGAGGGCTTTAACTCTGATTATATCGATATGAATACCGTACTTTGGGAAGGTAATCCAGAGAAAACCTTAAACAGCTATCTGGCTGGTGGCAAGGGCGAGATTATAACACTATATAAAAACATTGATAGCGAGACGAAACTGGTCTATGTTTTTTTACAGTTTAGCAATCAGAAGTATGCAAACGAATATTTCCAAGATTATTTTGGAGCTTATCCCGATAGGATAAGCGAATACATGAAGTTCTACTTAAAAGAGTTGAGTGATAAGGCAGACGGTGCAGATATTAACAGTGCGGGAAATGCCTTTTATATGAAAAATAGCGGCTTAAATGAGGAGAAGCTAACGCTTGTTTCGGCAAGTGATTCCCTTTGGTCAGAAAGCCTGCAAAGCCGCTTTAATATGTTTTCATCCCCGTTTTCAAGATTTGTAAATTCGGAAAAGCTAAATAAGTTAAGTTCCGGAAAAAAGCTGGAGTTTTATGATAATGACCATAATCTTGTGGCCATTGTGGCAAAGGGGGAATGCGCTAACTCTTTGGCTGGGGAAGGCCTAAGGCTTATCATTGCCTCCGGTGATGTGGAAATCTCCGGTAACTTTGAGGGCACTGTTCTAACAGAAGGCCAGCTTACTCTTAAGGGAAACATAAAAGGTCAGCCCCTTTGCGAAGGCATTTTGGAAGCGGCTACCAAGGATGGAGCCTACACTCTTGGGGATTTTATAACTTTCGGGCCCGAGAGCGATAATCTATGGTCGCCGGAAAGACTTGTTTACTACGAAAACTGGACTAAAAACTAAAAAAGCAAAGGGAGGAGGATGGTGTGAAAAAAGATAACAGTGGTTTTACCTTAGCCGAACTTATCGTCGTTATTTCGCTTTTAGGTATTCTTGCGGTGTTTGTCGGAGCTTCCATTTCCACAGCCTTTTCAGCAAGAGAAAAAGCCTTGGCTGTCAACGTCGACGCCTATCTTTCCATGTGCCGTTCACGTTGCCTTTCCCGAGGCGGGAAGCCTTATATAGAGCTGTCACAAGACGGGGAAACAGGTGAGGTTTGGGGCAAATATTATGAAAATGGCAAACAGCTTGAGGAAGAAAGCCTTGGTGGCAAGGGCGTTTTAGTGAGCTATTATATAGGAAAAGACTCGCCAAATAATGAAAAAGACCTTCATACTGAAACCCTTAAAATATCCTTTTCGGGAAGCACAGGAGCTATGGAAACACCCGAGGAAAATCTTTGGATATATGTAGGCAAATATAAGATAAAAATCTATGCGCTTACCGGAGCGCATAGGTTTGAATAGGTGCTGGTATGAGAGGAAATAACAAGGGATTAACGTTGGTGGAGCTTTTAGTAAGCATAACCATAGCAGGGGTTTTAATTGTTGCGGCTTTCAGCTTTATGGTTTCCAGCTCGAATATTTTTAAAAATTTAGACATAAGAAAAAATCTCCATATGGATTCCCAGCTTGCCGCAAATTTGATAGAAAGCTATGTAATAGATTGTAACGAGAATATCTATTTTAGCGGAGATAGCTTATTTGTAATCAACCATGAGAGCGGTGAATACATTGCTCATGTTTTTGAAGGAAGTGGAAACAGCCTTAATTACGCCATGTCTTCGGCAAAGAAAAAACCTGATGGCAGTTATTCCTGCTCGTATAAGGCGGAGGATTTCATATGCGGGAACCTAGAAAACTTTTCTGTGGAAATCTTTCCTTTGGATTTTGACAAGGTGTCTTTTGTCGAGCTGAAAATAAGCCTTGAAAAAAACGGAGTAAAGCAGGATATAAAGAAAACCATAGCCTTGCGAAACAAGGTGACAACAAAGATTGTAAACTTTGAGGATAATGAAACATAAAAGCTATCCAAAACGGCGAATAAGCCGGCGAAGGGAGGGGCAAAAATTGCCTAAAAAAACACCAATAGCGAAGAAAGTTCTTTCTCTGGCGATATGTATTATTTTTGTGCTGGGCCTGATTTTTGCTCTTTCCGGCGGAATGGCCGAGGCAAAGCAGAGCCTTGCTAATATTGAGCGCATAAAAAAGCAGGGCGGTTCTTTTCGCATACTGGAAATACTGCCTGATGGCAGTGAGGGTTCCATAGGCTATCTTATAGCTGGGCAGGAGCCAATAGGCGACTGGACCAAGACGGCGGCGAATCTAGGCAGCCCCCAAAAGCGCAAAGACTATGTCAACGGTTACAAGGATGTTAATGACAAGCACGTCAAAGGCCTTTTTGAGAACCTTGGGGATGCAGGGCTTTTAGGTACAGATGACACAGCGCCCCTTGAAAACCTTGGCACTTATGTAGAATTCTTCCCTTGGACAAAGCCTGAGGGCGCAACCCCCTTAGAGCTTGACAATCCAGAAACCGCAAATGTTAATAAAGGCAGCTTCACCTATACGCCAGACGGAGACGGTGCCTATGAATTTACGGGAGGGTATGAATTAGACTCCCCCTTAATCGGAAACCCAAAAGGCACACATATACAGAATATCGCTTATTTTACTGCCGAAACGGACAGCGGGAAAGGTTATTATTGGTATAAACTAACCTTCACTGCAATTAATGATTGGAGCAAAGTTTCTTTAGGCACAGCAATTTATGAAAACAACGGCAAAAACTATGCTTATACCGGAACATACGGCTTGGATTTTGAAAGCCCGCTTTCTGGGGCGGGATATTATACTGCGGCACCTGATGGCGCCCCCTCTGAAAGTAAAACCACATCAAAGCCTTATGCCGCTGTTGCAGACGGGTTTATTCCGGTAGAACAGGGGCAGACGGGTTACTTCAAGCAAGAGCCATCTTCATATCATTACGTTGAATTCGGCGGCGATTATAACTATAATGCCGCGGGCAGCGGCAATCATTTCATCAGCTACAACACAGTTTATTACACCGGCGGCATTAAAAATAACGAGTGGTTTCTTCGCCATGTGCTCGACTGGGATGAGGGGGAAGAAAGACCGAGGACGGCACTAAGCGTAAGTTCCATATCTGCAACAGACCTTACTACGGAGCTTATAGAAGCCGCAAGCCTTATAGTTATTTCCAATGGACTGGCTTTGGGAGAAGACATAGCCGAAATATACAGCGGGGATAGAGATATTAACGATGAAGTTTCTGAAAAGCTTGAGGAGCTTTGTTCGCAGGACATCGACCCTCTGGGAAGACCCATTATCATCGATAAAGCGCTTCTTACTGGCGAGCTAAAAATCAACGAGCTTGCCAACGAGCTATGCAAGGGAAAAACGGAAGCTCATGTATCAAATAATGTTTACTGCGCCCAATATCCCCTTGTTAATTCAAGCTTTATTGGTAAATTAAATAGCCAAGCCTTTTCTCAAGTCTTAGAGCAGATAGACTATGAAAATTATCTGCGGGGGCTCGGAGGGACAGAGGAAACAGTATATCTTTCGAATGAAATAACCCCTGCTAAAGCCCTGCGGCATATTATTGCCGGTCAAAAAGGGCAGGAAATAAAAAACACTATTAAGGTTTTGGAGATACAGGCAGGTAAAACGGGAGAAATAAGCGTTGAGGCAGTCCGCTCTTGGCTAGGTGCAGATAGCAGCCTTGAGGTTAATATTACAACCCAATCCGTTTCCGAACTTATAGGAAAAATTGAGCCTATATACCAGACCTATGACCTTGTTTACATAGGAAGCTGCACAAAGGACTTAAAAACGGCTACGATAAATGGTGAACTCATCACAAGCTATGATGATGCTAGTATGAACGGCCTTATCTACACGAACATTGGTGATACGGTTCGTGCAGGAGGTGAAAGCGGCTTTAGCCTCAGCGGACTTTTAGACAGAGATTATAACAGTACAGTGGAGTTTAGCCACAGTGGCGATAGATACAATGCTTTGAAAACAGGCTATAACCAACTTAACAATCTTGAAGAAAAAACCCGCACCTTTCGCCTATCTGGAAACGACCTGACAAGGCAAAAGTTTCAGGAGCTTATATCTTATGCAAACTCCGGCTACCCAATTGTTGTAGCGAATGACCTGTATTCTTCGATAACTATCGATGAGAGCAAAGATTGGAGGCTAGAGGGCAATTGCAATTGGGGAGTATTTTCTGATTGCCGCTTTAATATAAGTCTGGAAGTTTTGAGAACTGGATTTGGACTTTCCGCAGCCCTCACAAAGGAGGGCTTACAAAGCTTGGAATCCCATAAGATAAGCCGCGCAAATTTCAGATGGTATAAATATAATGAAGACGCAGAACACGAATTAATTAAAGAAGATTTGAACGTTAAAATCGCTGAATATGACAGGGCAGTATCGTACCTTAGGCTAGACGGTAATGAAGGAAATTTGGGAGAAGGTATGTATTACTGTGAGGTAGAAGGTATTGAGGTGAAAGCCGGTTACTGGGAAGAAAGTGAGAAACCGGCCCGCTCGAATATTATTACAGTCAAAAGCGGCGTTCTAAATGAAAACAGGGTGGATAACAGCTCTGTGATGTGTGAGCTTCTAAAGGACATAGAGGGAAAGCGCAATGTTATGTCGGTTTGGCAGACGAGCATAGGGGATAAGCCTAAGATTTTAAACAGAAGTACAAATCTGCAAAAACCGGAGATTGTTTTTGCCGTTTCCGGCGGAAAAGATTGTCTGCCCGAGCCGTACACAGGACTAAATGGCGAAAGCCTTTCCCCAATAGACCAAGGAAGCCCAAAAAGTGTCTATGAGCTGAGCTTTCGCTTCCATCTTAAAATCGACCCCAATCTTCAGGCTGAGACTTACCAATGCTACCTTTACACTGATTTGAACGGCGACGGGCGTTACACTGAGGACGAGCGCCTGAATAACCTTACGATACGTGAGTGGAATATGGAAACGCAAAGTGCTGGGGACGAGGTCTCAGAAAATAATTTGCAAACCGGCAAGGAGTATATAATAAACCGCCGTCTGCCTTCGGATATGCTTGGTATTATCCCATGGAAGCTTGAGTTTGAAAAAGTCAACTTGAAGCCTGAAGATGATTTCCCCCGCATTAACTGCTATCAGACGGGATATACTCACATAAAACCCCAGCCTGAGCAGATAGAGACTATTAATATCCTTCAGATAAACAACAAAAACAACATCGGCACAGATATGATAAACCTTGAGAAAGACCTTACCTTTCAAAGGCTTTTTGACAATGTACGAGGCGAATTTGACATAAACCTTATGACTGTTGGAGCACAGGAGTTAGACGGTCTTCTTGGAAAATATGAGCCTTATCTTACCGACCTTTCCCGCACACCACAGGGAAATGACAGCGAACTTCTTATAGAATACCTAAGGGCGAATGTGGACTTCGACAATAACATAGTACGGTATTCAGGGCTACCAGAACTTTTAAACTCCTTTGATATGCTGGTTTTGGGTTTTGGGGACTCTTATCAGGGTATCAGTTGGGAATCTGCAAGGGCTATAACAGATTTTATAAAGACCGGAAAGGCAACGCTTTTCTCCCACGACTGCAGCTCCTTTTTCTTCCTGCCCTTTAAGGAATATCAAACGGAAAACGAACAGTTTAAGTTTGTAAATCTTTTTAGGACACCGGACTTTGTCTACTCAAAGACCAATTTTGCACCCACAGCAAACTTTACCATGTTTGGTTATGAATTTAACATGGCAATCCGTGATGCTGTGGGCCTTGACCGCTACGGTGTCACAAACCCCATCTTTGGCATTACGCAATATGCCCCCAAATGGCTAAAGAAAGACCTTCCCGATGAAAGAATAGGTATTGTAGCCTCGGATAAATACACCATTACGGGCCTGTCTGAGTCTAGGACAATAGGCGGCCTTACGCAAGAGGTTTCAAAGCATCTTCAGGATGCGGGATATAGTATAGCCTATGAGCCTAAATCCGAGAAAAAGAAAACCGTTCCGGAAACTCAGGGACTTTCCTCGGGAGTGCTCATGCGTTATTATAAGAGCGGCGGAAAGCCAACGGTTTATGATAATCCATCCTCCAGCAAAGAAAACCATGAAAAGGTGACACAAATAACTCAGGTAAACTCGGGGCAGATAACAAGCTATCCCTACGACATTAACACACAGGATTTCGGAGGTACAGCCGGAACCGGCAACAGAATAACCATCATTAAGACCCATAGTCAGTATCAGCAGCTTAACCTTAACTCGGATGATGTTGTGGTTTGGTACTGTCTTGCGGGGGGAAGTTTTGACAACAGTCCCAACGATGTTATAAATAACTATTACCTGTACAGTCGGGGAAATGTAACCTACACTGGCTTTGGCCACACAGAAAAGAATGAAAACATAGCAGATAAAATTGCAGAGAACGACACCGAGGCAAAGCTTTTTGTAAACACCATGATAGCGGCTTACAGGGCGGCTAAATCCGAGTTGCAAATCAAGTTTACCGACGAATCAGGGGAGAAAGACATTACAAACTTTCTTATGCCCAGCGATAATGGAAAGGTTCTTAAAATAGGCGGAAACAGCGATAAAACCCGCAGAATTTTCTTTACTATTTCTGATTTAAGCGAGGTAGAGAACCAGACGCTTTCCGTATCCTTTTCTGATGGAGGAAATGACGAAACACAACTTTCCGGTCTTGATATTTATGATGCTTCAAGTCAGAAGCCGGTTTCCGAAAATATAGGGCTTGTCACTGGAAAAACCTATTACATAAAGTTGGATGATGTTTTGGAGAAAATAGGGGACGAAGCTCTGGAAAAGATGGGAGTCGGCGGCATAAGCCTTAATGCAGAGGCAAGAAGTATGAGCGCCGGAAACGCAGAGGTTTCCTCTGACACGCTTATGCTGCGAAAGCTAAATTTGCTTAATCTTTACTAAAATCATGAATGAAAAGAAGGAGCCGTCAATGGACGAGAACATGAGCCTTTTTCAAAGGCTGAAGGACTATTGCGCCTCGGATACAGCGCCTTTGCATATGCCCGGACACAAGAGGAATGTTCAGGGGCTTGAATTTTTAGGGCGTTTGGGCGGAGACCTTGATATAAGCGAGGTCGAGGGCTTTGATGACCTGCATAGGCCGGAGGGTATACTAAAGGATTCCATGGAAAAAACGGCTCAGCTTTGGGGAAGCGACAAAAGTTTTTTCTTGGTAAACGGCTCTAGCTGTGGTCTTTTGGCGGCAGTTCGCTCAGCCTCTGAGTCGGGAGGCAAATTGATAATGGCACGAAACTGCCATAAAAGCGTTTATAATGCGGCCGAGCTTTGCAGATTGGAGCCTATTTATCTTGAGCCGGCTCGGGTTGAGGACTTTAGCTTTTGCGGCAGCATATCGCCCCACAGCGTAGAATTAGCTGTAAGGGATAATCCAGGGACTCCGGTTATCCTAACAAGCCCAAGCTATGAAGGTGTCATCAGCAATGTTGCAGAAATTGCAATCATTTGCCATATGTACGGCTCAGCCCTTATAGTAGATGAGGCCCATGGTGCCCACCTTGATTTATCTTCCCATTTTACCGGCGGAGCTGTGCGGGGCGGGGCGGACATTGTTATCCAAAGCCTGCATAAGACCATGACAGGGCTTAGCCAGACAGGGCTTTTGCACCTTTGCGGCCCATTGATTTCGGAAGAAAGGCTCCAAAATGAGCTTTCCATTTTTCAAACTTCCAGCCCCTCATATCTGCTTATGTCATCCATAGATGAAACACGGGAGTTGGTTTTAAGGCGAGGCGGAGAGCTGTTTCGCCGCTGGAAAGGGGCTTTAGACCATTTTGACGAATCCGTAGGGATACTTCAAAACCTGAAAATCCCAGGACACAGCGTGAAGTTTCAATGTCAGCCGGAGGATAAAAAGGCAGGCAAAGAGGGGTATAAGGCAAAAAAACTCTCCTGCCCCTCGGTTTTTGGATATGACAGGTCTAAAATAATCATTTCCTGCGAAGGCACTGACACAACAGGAATAGAGCTGATGAACTCATTACGGCAACGCTTTTCCATAGAGTGCGAAATGGCCTCCTGCGGCTATGTTCTTGCCATGACGGGGCTTTTAGAAAGGCAGGATAGCCTTGAAAGGCTGTCGGCAGCACTTATAGAGCTGGACGGTGAGCTTAGAAAAACGGCACCTCGTCTGCCCTTTAGCCTGCCCAAAACTCCCCCCCGCCGCATGAGCGCTTTTGAGGCAAGTTTAGCAGAGCAGAAAAGTGTTTATCTAAAGGATGGGGCAGGTCGAATTTCCGCCGAATACATCTGGGCCTACCCACCGGGCATTCCCATGGCAGTTCCGGGGGAGGAGCTAACGGCCGAGCTTTTAAAAAGCTTTATAATTCAGCGTGAGGCAGGGGTTTCCCTGCGTAGCAGCTCCGGTGGTATGCCGAAAATGCTGAGGGTTGTGGACTAGCCAAGGCTTTTAAAATAAT
>JAAYFX010000135.1 GCA_012728025.1 Clostridiales bacterium | reverse complement strand
TCTCGGGATAATCTCTAATATCTAAAAACTGTAACAGCTCAATTATAAAAATCACAACGGAGCTGAAAATAAGCACCTGATTACATATTTTTTTAAGTTGTTGGTTCTTGCTGTTTATAGAGCGAAAATACAGCAGCAGAAGAAGCAATATCAAATAAAAGCTCTGAAATTCAATATGTACCGTTATATCATGGTTGGGAATAAAAGGTTGTATAAACTTGGAGTTGCATAAAGTCCAAGTGCCGGCAACAAAGGCTATTGCCCCCACCCAAGTTATAATTAAAAATCGCTTTCGATACAAAATCCCCGCCATAGAAATCAAAATCAGCACTATACCCAGCACAAGCATAAAAATATCCATGAAAAAAGTGATGGGGCTTTGCTTTATATGGTGCATATAAAGGGTTTCCCACTGGCCAAAAAGCAAGGATGAGGTGCTAAAAAGTGATGATGGTACGGTAACAGTAAGGCGGATACATATTTCTTTTAGATAATAATCCGCTGGCAGCATAATATAGTGGTATCCGCTGCCGAGTACCAACTGGGAAGATGGCTCACCATAGGAATGTATAAGCTTGTCCCCGCAAAAAACTTCCACACCGCAGTAATAGTTCAAAAAACAAATAGCATAAGTATCATAATCCTCTTCATATGGCAGGTATCCATGCAGCTCCACAACACTGCCCCTTGGAAGGTCGAAAGTTCTTTTCTGGAAATCCCATATATCCTCAAAGTCCTCGCCATTAGCGCTCACCCGAAAATAAGGCAAGGCGCTGACAGAGCTTTCGCCTCCCTGAATTTCGGATAGGCTAAGCTGATTATAAAGGGCTACCAGCAGCATAAAAGAAAATATGATAAGTCCGAGAAAGGAAACAATAGTTTTTGGATTTCGGCTTCCGTACTGCATGGCTCCCGTCCTTTCATAGTTTTTCAACCTCAGTGCTTAGAACTTACAGAAATTCATATTATTTTATCATAAAGGAATATAAAAGACTACTCTTATTCAAGCCAAATCCAATATCAAGCCACACCGAAAGCTCCTGATTTTTAAAAATAAAATGAAAACAATGCCCACGGAAAAGTTTTCCGCAAGCATTGTTTTTTAATATAAATAGCCTTTGATTATAAATCCTGCAAGGGCAGCTTTCAGCTTTGTGTTTCAAGTTGCTTTTGCATCTGGTCGTTCATGCGAAGGAGCATGGTCGCAAGCTCCGCCCTTGTGGCCGTACCTTGAGGCTCAAAACCACCACCGGGTCTTCCGGTGATAATTCCTGTAATCTGGCAATACATAGCTCCTTGCCGTGCCCAGCTGGATACTTTATTAGAATCAGGATATTTCATAGGTGTGTCCCAACCATATTTAGGCGTAATGTCCACATATTTGGCATAGTTGTGCAGCATAACACCCAATTGCTCTCGGGTAACTTCATCTTCCGGACCAAAAAGTCCGCCGCCATAACCATTCACAAGGCCATTTTCCGTTGCCCATAAAATTGCATCGGTATACCATTGGCCATCTTTTACATCTTTAAAAGTGTTTGCCTCTTTAGTTGCGGGAAGTCCGGCCAAACGGTGCAAAATCGTGACAATTTGCCCTCGTGTAGTGATAGATTCTGGCACAAAGCGCTCTGCGGAAATGCCCTGCATAAGCTGCCTGTCCACTACATAAAACACACTGTCATAAAACCAGTCTTTGCTTTTGACATCGGTGAAAGGATTATCCCAAGCAACCGAAGGAAGATAATAGGGAGAAAAATATGAGAGATGGGTAATATCAAAGTAAACACATTTTGTCTTGTAGTTATAGTCGGTTTTTAGTGGTTCAAGTTTGCCGGAAACTGTAAGGTGGTCCACTTGCGCCCCCTTGCCCGACTGGCTAGAGCTTAAGGTGAAAGGCAGGCTGATAGTTATGGGGTAGCCGTCAAAACTGGAAATTTCTTTCCCCGCCGAGCGAATTGAAAGCTCCACCACTGACCTTGTTCCCAAAGCCTTTTGCTGCTCCTCGTTCAAATCGGTCTTTACCGTACGTGACATCTTGATTTCTATATCGGCATCGACATTGTTGTAAGCCTTTTTATAAATGCGCTGGAGCGCCTCGGCATTAAGCCGCATGGTGCCAATTCCTGTTTCCACCTCTAATACGGCCTTGGAGGAATCTGAAATAAGCTTTCCCACACTAGCGTGGGGTATTGAAGTTATAAGGTCAACAGCGGAAGCCGGTGTTTCCACCTTTATCTTTACCACAGGTATTGTTCCAAGCCTTTTGGATTCTGCTATAACCTTATCAATGGCCTCGTTTATAGCATCGAGCTTAATGGTGGCTGTATACTCATTTTTCTTATCTCCCGTACCCGCTTCAGGCTTAACATTCGTTATAACCTGTGTTTCACCATCCTCGGTGTCCGGCTTGTCGCTGGCGGTGGTAACCTTCACTTTCAAGGTGGCAGTGATACTGGGATTGTTCTTGGCACGAACCGTTATTTCATAGTCCCCTTCATGTTTGCCGACTATGGTGTAGTTTAGTTCATCCACTTTAGTATATCTTATGTTATTTGGGAAAATCCAGTCCAGCTCACGGTCCGTAGCGTTTGCCGGTGTAATTGCCGCCTTAAGGTTAAGCTTGTCGCCAACCTTAACGGTGCTCCCACCGGAAAGGCCAAGTTTTGTGATGTTGATTGGCTCCTTTTCCACCTTTACAGTTTTGCTGCCTTGTTCATTGTTGACCTTGCTTGTGGCGGTAATGGTTACCTCACCCTCCGCCTTAGGCGTAACAAGACCGTTTTGGTCAACTGTTGCTATTTTGTCATCACTTGAAGCCCATGTCACACTTTTGTCATATACGAACCCAGCGTCTGCACCTTCACCTAAAACTTCTACTGTAAGTTGCAATTTTCCCTTCAGATAAACGTGACTTTTACCACTTGGATATATATTTACTGCCGCAGGTGTAATTTGCGTGTTTGTGACAGCTATTGGAAACACACCAGAGATGTTGGGGTCTAGTCTATAATAAGCTTTTATACTGGTTTTACCCTCTTTTAACGCCGTTATAACCCCGTTATCAACCGTTGCCACATTAGAGTCCAGACTAACCCATTCAATGTATGCCGCAGAACCGTCAGCATCATTAGGCGCAACCGTTACTGATAACTTTCCTGTTTCATGCACTAGGTAAGAGTTTCTGCCGTCTATGTCAATTATGTCAGGTGGTTGGCTGACATAAACAGGAACAGACATCTTAACATTGGAAAGCTTATCTGTGACACTGATTGTATATGTGCCCTTCTTTATACTTGCATCTGAGCCTACCTTAATAATAAGTTTCTTATCATATGTATCATCAAAACGTTCTCTAAATACATTGGCATCTGTGCCTCTATTCCATTGCAGTTGGTATGTTGCATTAGCAGGCTCAAGAATTACATTTAGCTCAACTTCTCTGCCGCCCTTAACAATCTCAACCTGCCCTGAGCTGAAACTACCGCCCAAGCTTATGCTTTCT
>JAAYFX010000134.1 GCA_012728025.1 Clostridiales bacterium | reverse complement strand
CAACGACGGTGTCAGACATGGTTAGGGCTTCCTCCTGGTCATGAGTCACATAAATAAAGGTAATTCCAACCTGCTGCTGAATTTGCTTAAGCTCCCTTTGCATATCCTTGCGCAGCTTTAAGTCCAAAGCGCCTAAAGGCTCGTCTAAAAGAAGCACCTGTGGGCGGTTTACTATGGCTCTTGCTATGGCTATGCGCTGCTGCTGACCGCCGGATAACTGACTAACGGCACGTTTTTCATAGCCTTTAAGGTCAACAAGCTCCAGAGCCTCAAAAACTCTGGTTTTGATTTCTTTTTCAGAAAGCTTCGGCCTGTGTATACGAAGTCCGAAGGCAATGTTTTCAAAAACATTAAGATGGGTAAACAGGGCATACTTTTGAAAAACTGTGTTCACCTTACGCTTGTGAGGGGGAAGGTCGTTTATCTTCACACCGTCAAAAAGCACCTTTCCGGAATCGGGCTTTAAAAAGCCGCCGATTATACGGAGAGTTGTTGTTTTGCCGCAGCCGGAAGGCCCCAGCAGAGTTAAAAATTCCTTGTCACGTATAAACAAATTAATTGAGTCCAGTACGACTTCTCCGTCAAATTCTTTTCGGCAGTCAACAAGTCGTATGAGTTCTTTGGCCATAGTCGTCCCCCTTTAGAAATATTATACCGAAGGGCCTTGTCTCCGGCAGTTTTTACCCGATTTTTTTCTGTATTTTATTTTGCGTAAGCTACAATATATATAGAAAAATGTCACTTGTCAACGGAAATATTAAAATCAAAATATTTTTCCGCAAAATCAACTTTTGACACAGAAAAGCAACGTCCCGAAAGGTAGTCTAAAGCTCCGGCGGGGCTTTTAAAATCAAAGGAAATTTTGTAGGAATAAAGGGCTTGTCCCTTCTCGCCAAAGCTTTGATTTTCACTCTTTACCCCGTATTTCAAATCCCCCAAAAGGGGAGTGCCGATGTTTGCCATTTGTGCCCGTATCTGATGGGTGCGCCCTGTTATAAGGCGGCACTCCACAAGGGAAAGCCCGTTTTTGTATACGAGGGTATTATACTCTGTTGCCGCCAGTTTAGCGCCGGAGAAATCAGCATCTTTTATAAACACCTGATTTTTAGACCTATCCTTGAAAATATAATCCTCAAGGATGCCTTTTGGGGGCCTTGGTTTTCCCACAACGGCACAGAGATAATATTTGTCTATTTCCCGCTTTTTTATTTTTTCGTTTATTATTCTAAGAGCCTCGGCATTTTTAGCGGCTATAACAATGCCTCCTGTGTTTCGGTCTATGCGGTTGCAAAGAGCGGGGGCAAAAGAGTTTTCCTCATGGGGGCGCCACTGGCCCTTTAAATAACAATGGGCCTGAATGTTGGTCACAAGACTGTCCTGACTCTGCTTTCCGCCGCTGTGGCACAAAACCCCTGAGGGCTTGTCGACAAGAAGAATGTTTTCGTCTTCATATATTATGTCCAGACGGGGCTTTGAAAGCTTTAGATAGGCGTTTTTTTCATTGGGCCTTTCAAAAAACTCGTCAGCAATATAAAGCTGCAAAACATCCCCCTGCTTCAAACGCTCGTCCCTTTTTGCCCCCTTGCCGTTTAGCTTTATTCGCTTTAGGCGAATATATTTCTGCAAAAGGGAGTCGGGAAGAAGGGGCAGGGCCTTTGCCACAAAGCGGTCAAGGCGCTGTCCTGCGTCATTTTTAGTTATTTTTAGTTCTTTCATGCTTTTCTCCGAATATGTTTGTTTTATATGAGGCTATGTGATACAATAAAATTTATAGCTTTGGCTGTTATATCGTGTAATTGACACAAAAGTTCTTTAAGCCCTGCGGCATTAGACCGAAGGCTGTTTATAACAATAAGTATAGCACGGGAAAACCGCTTGGTATATAGATTTTTCTGTTGACAATAAGGATTATTTAATTTATAATACTCAAGCGACTAGAGCGAGGTGTCCCATGAGGATAAATCTTTGTGAAATCATCGAAATGTCGGGGAAAAGTCTTCCTTTTTCCCTTGAGCTGGATACGGAGCGGCTTTCCATGCCCTCTATTTTAAGATTTCTTTCGCCGCCGAAGGCCAGCGGATTAATCATAAATACCGCCGGAGCCATGAGCCTTGAAGGAGAAATTTTAGCTGAGCTTCTTCTCTCTTGCGACAGGTGCGCAAAAGAGTATGAAAAAAAGCTTTCCATCCCTGTTTTCGCAAAACTTTCCGAAAGCGCCGAGGAGGGGGACGACCCCGAACTTTTCCCCATAGAGGACAACCATTTGGATTTAAGCGACCTTTTGGAAACCTCTTTCATCCTCAGCTTGGAACAAAAATCTCTCTGTGATGAAAATTGCGCCGGACTTTGCGAAAGGTGCGGAAAAAACCTTAACGACGGCCCCTGCGGCTGTAAAAAGGAAATTGATCCAAGATTGGCTGTATTAGGGCAGCTTTTGGATAAACCCAATGAATAAAAGCTGTCTATTCAGCTGACAAGTAGGAGGTGT
>JAAYFX010000133.1 GCA_012728025.1 Clostridiales bacterium | reverse complement strand
ACTAGGGAGTAGGCGGTTCTTTTTTTAGAAAAGGAGGAAAAAACTATTCGATATATTAAGTTTAATATATTGGAAGTAGCCGAACAAGCCTCCAGTGGGGATAAAAACTACAATAAAATAGCCTGTATAATTTATGCATTACTTACAAGAGAGTGGGTTGCCGGTAAAGAAAGGAAGGACAATATATTCTGGCAACATGGTAGGTGCGTTTTTTGTCGAAAAATGAAAATAGTATCCCCCCTGGGGGCTTGTGACCGGAAAGGCTATATAATATAATTTACAAGCAAATGAAAAAGCACCTGAAAGCAGGGGTTAACATATTTTCATATAAGCAACAAAGGAGGAAGAAAAATGTACTTACAGCAGATTGGCACATACTGGGACACCCGAGCGCAGGGTTATTCCATGACTATACACGAACAGCTTGAGGGGGAGGAATACAGCTTCTTTTCAAATCTTCTTAAAACCTGTGCACCGGCGGGGCAGGGGCTTAGCTGTCTGGACATTGGCTGCGGCCCCGGATTTTTTTCAATACTTCTAGCCCAGATGGGGCATAAGGTGACAGCTTTTGACTACTCTGAAGGTATGCTTTCTCAGGCTCAGGAGAACTTTGCGGAAATGGGAGTGGAGGTTAAGGTGCAGCAGGGAGATGCACAAAAGCTGCCCTTTGCCGACAATAGCTTTGACTATATTGTTTCAAGAAACCTTGTCTGGAACCTTGAGCAGCCGGAGCAGGCGTACAGGGAATGGCTGCGGGTATTAAAGTCCGGAGGAAAGCTTTTTATTGCCGATGCAAACCACTATCTTTTTTATTTTGACAATGATTATATGCATAGCAGGCTTGTGCGTGAGGCAACAAGCAACAACCACACCCATGGCGTTGACCCCACACCTATAAACGAAATTGCGAGAGATTTGCCCTTGTCCAGAGTACTGCGTCCTAAATGGGACATTGATAAGCTTCTGGAGCTTGGCATGGTTCAGATTGCCGTTGATGTTAAACACAACCATGTTACTGTTCCCGAAACCGGTGAGGATAAGGCAATTATCTCAGATTTTTATCTATCGGCCGAAAAGCCCTCAGGGGCACCGAAGTTTTCTCCCGAGGAAGAACAGCGCAGAATAAACGAGAAGTGGACAAAAGTTTCGGATAACTACTGCAAAATAATAAATGACGAGCTTTCAAGCTTTCGTGCCGAGGCTTGGACAAAGAAAATTCTTGAAAATGCCCCGAAGAAAAAGAGCATGGATATTCTTGATGCTGGTTGCGGCCCTGGCTTTTTTTCAATTCTTCTATCTCAGGCGGGACACAGGCTTATCGGCCTTGACGGAGCGGAAGGTATGTTAAATCACGCCTGTGGAAACGCAAAGAAGTTTGGAGTTTCACCCATATTCATGCAGGGAGACTGCCATGCGCTTCCCTTTGCGGATAACTCCTTTGATTTGGTAATCAGCAGAAATGTAACCCATGCCATCCTCAACCACGAGCAGGTATATTCCCAGTGGCAGAGAGTTCTTCGCCCTGACGGAGTTCTGCTTATCTTTGATGCAAACTGGCATCTTATGCACACAGACGCACATATTAGAAAAGATTTTTTCCATCGTGAGGAAGAATGCTTCAAGGTCTATGGCAGCAACTTCTCCGGCGGTGAGCAAGAGGTTAAAGATTGCGAGGCGCTATCGTGGCATCGCCTTGGCACTGTTAAGCGGCCGGACTGGGATGTGCCGCTGCTGCGGCAGGCGGGCTTTGAAGATATTTCTTATGAGCGGGATATTATTGATGGACTTTGGGATGATAAGGAAAAGCTGCTTTACGGCGCAATGCCAATGTTTATGATTTCTGCACGAAAGCCGAAGTAATAAGCCAAGGGCATAAAAAGGGGGGAGAGCATGGACGGGGGAAAAGTAAAGAAAACGCACCCTATGGCACGGTACATATTTAAAAGGGTTTTAAGCCTTATTCCCGTGCTTTTGGGAGTAACCTTTCTCACTTATGCCCTGATGTTCATTTCTCCCGCAGACCCAGTGGAAATGCTGCTTCAGGCACAGGGCATACCGGTTTCTGATGATGTTGTTGAAGCTATGAAGGTTAAAGCAGGGCTGGACAAGCCCTTTTTGGTGCAATACTTCACATGGCTTTGGCGATTTATACAAGGGGACATGGGGGTATCCCTTATTGATGGAACAGTTATTTCTTCTGCCCTCAAGGCCGCACTTCCAAAAACCCTTATACTCACACTTACTTCGGTGACGGTGACAATTGCATTTTCAATTCCACTAGGGATTTTAACTGCCGTTAGGCAGAATCGTGCCAGTGACTATATTATCCGATTTTTAGGCTTTCTGGGAAACGCCATGCCCAGCTTTTTGCTATCCTTACTGCTTATGTATTTTATTGCCCTTAAGCTAAAATGGCTGCCGGTTCTAGCGGCGGGTACACTTAAAGGACTTATACTTCCCACGCTGGCTCTGGCCATACCCATGACGGGAAAATACATCCGTCAGGTTCGTGCCGCCGTTTTGGAGCAGCTTGGAAAAAGCTATGTGGACGGTGCAGTCTCTCGTGGTATTCCCACACGAACAGTGCTGTTTAGGGATGTTTTGCTAAACGCCATGCTGACAATAATTACACTTTTGGCTCTTTCCATAGGCTCACTTTTAGGCGGTACAGCGGCGGTGGAATGCATTTTTTCTTGGCGGGGCGTGGGCTATATGGTCATGGACGCAATAATAATGCGTGACTATCCTATGATACAGGCTTTTGTTGTTTGGATGTCTCTTATATATGTGCTTATAAACTTACTTGCAGATATTTCCTATTATTTTCTTGACCCACGTATGCGGCAGGGCTTGGGGGTGAAGTGAAAATGGCAAGGAAAGCAAATGCCGCAAAAGTGCGGCTTATTATAATGTTATTTATTGTGGCGGCCCTGTGTATTTTTTGCGCCATAGCTCCGCATTTTATGCCCAACGACCCCAACCGTGCCGAGCTTCTAAGCGCAAAGCAGGCTCCAAGCGAGAAGTTTCCATGGGGAACGGATGCGCTGGGGCGCTGTGTACTGTCCCGAGTGCTATCCGGTGCGGCAACAACTGTTTTCTCCGCTTTGCTAATTGTGGTCTTGTCCCTTGTTGTGGGCTGTGCCGTAGGTGTAATCTGCGGATACTTCGGCGGTGGGCTTGATGCTTTTATGATGAGAGTGGTGGATGTGTTTCTTGCCTTCCCCGGAATGGTTTTGGCCTTGGCTGTTGCTGGAATGTTGGGCAAGGGCTTAAATAACGCAATAATTGCGCTGGTTGCAACCGGTTGGTGCCAGTATGCAAGGCTTTCAAGAAGCTATGTTTTGTCATTGCGGCAGGAAAATTTCGTTTTAGCCGCAAGACTCAACGGTCAAAGCAGTAATAGCATAATGATGAAGCATATTCTTCCAAATGCCCTGCGTCCCGTTATTGTAACGGCATCTTTAAGTATCGGCGGAGCAATGCTTTCCTTGGCGGGGCTTTCGTTCCTTGGTCTTGGTGCTCAGGCTCCGGCGGCGGAATGGGGAAGTATGCTATCCGACGGGCGAGGACTTATGCAAAAGGCCCCATGGATAGTTCTTTATCCCAGTCTTGCCATTTTTGTAAGCTCTGTTTTATTTAACCTTATGGGGGACAGTGTGCGAGATGTTTTGGACCCGCTGGACTCCAGAAATATATTTTCAAAAGTAATACCAACAAAGAAAGGGAACTTTTAAAATGAAAAAAACCATCTCTGTTATTCTTTCGGTTCTTATGCTGTTTGCCATATTTACAGGCTGTACAGCAAAGCCCGAGGAAACTCCCGCTCCCGAAAATGAAACACAGGCGGAAGGGGAAACATCTCTGCAAGACTTCGTTTTTGGGGTTTATAACTTTACAAAAATTGACCCCGCCGAAGGCTATAACGGCTGGGGCACCATTCGCTATGGTGTTGGCGAAACACTTTTTGTCCTTGACGACAAGCTTGCTGTGACTCCTTGGCTTGCAAGTGATTACAGTCTTTCCGATGACCAGCTCACATGGACTTTGACATTGCGGGAGAACGTTAAGTTTCATAACGGCAATCCCATGGACGGCCCTGCTGTAAAAGCCGAGCTAGAGCGCCTTGTTGATATGAACGAGAGAGCGGCAGCCCAGCTTAATGTTGCCTCAATTACTGCTGATGGAAATGTCGTCTCCATAACAACAAAAGAGCCGAACCCCACACTGTTAAACGCCCTTTGCGACCCCTATGCCTGTATAATCGACACTGCCGCCGAGGTGGATAACAACTCTTATCCCGTTGGCACAGGCCCATATGTGATGAAGAAATATGTTGATGAGGTTTCTGCTTACCTTGAGCCTTTCGAGGAATATTGGGGCGGTACTCCTGCTGCCAAAAGCGTGACCATCAAGGGCATTTCTGATGTTGACACCCTTGCCATGGCAATGCAAAACGGCGAGCTTGATGCCGCTTATGGTGTGTCCTATGATACTTTGGATACCTTTGCAAACGACCCAGAATTTGAAATTACTCAGGCTGCCACTGCCAGAGTATATATGCTCTTTTTTAACCTTCAGCATGAATATATGAACGATGAAAACTTCCGCAAGGCCCTTTGTATGATGGTGGATAAGGAAGCTTATGGCACAGTTCTTATTAACGGAGCCGGCACAGCCACAAAAACAGCCTTCCCCTCTGCTTTAAGCTATGGTGACGACAGCAAAATGACCGAGGTTCCGGAATTTGACCCCGAGGGAGCGAAGACCCTGCTTGCCGAAAGCGGATTTGTCGACACAGATGGAGATGGTTTTTTGGAAAAGGACGGAAAGAAGGTGTCCATCCGCCTTGTAACCTATGGCCGCACAGGACTTCCCCAGTCTGCACAGGCACTTCAGTCCGCCTTGCAGGACATTGGCATCGAGGTGGGCTATGAGCAGTTTGATTCCGTAGAGCCGGTTCTTGATGCGGGGGATTTTGACATTTGCGCCTATGCCTGTGTCACCACACCCACCGGTGACCCCCAGTCATATCTCAACAGCATTGCCGGAGTCGAGGGCAACATGAACTACGGCAAGTATGATAACCCCGAAGTACAGGAGCTTTTAAATCAGCTTGCTGTGGAGTTTGACTCTGCTAAACGTGCCGAGCTTGCACTTCATATCCAGCAGCTTATTACGGCGGATAACTCATATAACTTCATGTTTCATTTGAATATGTT
>JAAYFX010000132.1 GCA_012728025.1 Clostridiales bacterium | reverse complement strand
TTGGCAAGTTTTGTTTTGACCTTTCCTGACCTATCATCTTTCAAAATCTTCAAATACATGATGATTGCTCTTACTTGCTCTAAATACCTTTTATTATCGCTGTTTTTTTCAAATTTAATGTTCAGCGGCTAAAATCCCTTGCAATAAGAGAACAATATGTTATAATGCGAAAGTGAGATTATACATAACTCTTTCAAGGAGGAACCATCAATGGCATTTGAAATTACAAGTGATTGCATTTCCTGCGGCGCATGTGTGGATGTCTGTCCCACAGGAGCCATAAATCAGGGAGATGAGCACTATGAAATCGACAAAGACGTTTGCATTGATTGCGGCGCTTGCGTTGACACCTGCCCCTCAGGTGCAATCATCGATAAATAGGCTCAGTTTTCTCAAAGAACCTGCCGCATAACGATGGTTACGCGGCGGGCTCTTTGTCTTTATATCACTTTTACATGAAGGCAGGTGTTATTATGCCCTCTTTCGACGAGCTGTGGCCAACAGGCCCCCGCTTTAAGCAAAGTGAAAACAGCTTTAAGCTTTCAACGGATTCTGTCCTGCTGGCGGATTTTGTAAATATGCGCAGGGCAGGAAACTGCCTTGACCTTGGCAGCGGCTGCGGGGTTTTGTGCATTCTTTTGGCCTTCAAAAATCTTCAGTCACAGATTTTGGGTATAGAACTTCAAAAAGACTATGCCGATTTAAGCCTTGAAAACCTTCGTGAGAATGCTTTGGATGGCAGGGTTAGTGTAATAAATGCCGACCTGCGCTCTCACAGAAGCCTTTTTCCGGCGGAAAGTTTTGACCTTGTGGTTTCAAACCCGCCGTATTTCCCCTTGGGTTCGGGCTACATGGCCCCTTCCCCTCACAGAGCCGCCGCACGTGGGGAAGAAAATTGCTCTCTTTCCGAGCTTGTTTCCTGTGCCAAATGGGCTTTGCGTTACGGGGGAAGTTTCGCCTTGGTTCACAGGCCCGAGCGCCTTTCCGAAATTTTCTGTGCCATGTCAAGCTCCGGCATTGAGCCAAAGCGTCTAAGGCTTGTCTCATACAGCGCTCATAAGGCACCCGCTTTGGCTCTTATCGAGGGAAAGCGAGGGGGAAAGGCCGGTCTTAAAATAGAAGCTCCCCTTATTATGACAGATGAGCATGGAGGGGAAAGCGACGAGGTTCAAAAAATATATCGCCGTGGCAAATACAGGCCCAATACCCATAACAATCAAGACAGCGGCAGAACAGGAGGTTGGAAAATATGAGCGGCACATTATACCTTGTGGCAACGCCCATAGGAAACCTTGGGGATTTTTCTCCCCGTGCTGTGGAAACTCTTAGCTCCGTTGACTTTATAGCGGCGGAGGACACAAGGGTAAGCATAAAGCTTTTAAACCATTTTGGGATTAAAAAACCACTGATAAGCTATTTTGAGCACAACCGCATTTTAAGCGGGGAAAAAATCATAGCCCGCCTGCTTTCGGGGGAAAGCGCCGCCCTTGTTTCCGATGCGGGTCTGCCTGCCATAAGTGACCCAGGGGAGGATTTGGTGCGGCTTTGCAGTGAAAACTCTGTGCCGGTTGTTGTAATCCCCGGCCCCTGCGCCGCCGTTTCCGCTCTTGCTTTAAGCGGGCTTCCAAGCCAGCGTTTCACCTTTGAGGGCTTTTTGTCCACCTCTCGGAAGGCAAGGGCAGAGCATCTTGAAAGCCTTAGAGATGAGGAACGCACCATGATAATCTATGAGGCCCCCCACAAGCTTTGCGCAACCTTGGAAGACC
>JAAYFX010000131.1 GCA_012728025.1 Clostridiales bacterium | reverse complement strand
TGGTTAGACTTCTGCATAGGCTTGACCGGTTCTACCATCATAATTTCCCGAACCTTGGCAACGTTAATTCCAAAAAGCTGGCTGCCGATGGTAAACTCCATGATTTCCAATTCGTTTATCCCAGATTCCAAAAGTATTTCCGACTGCTTTTGATTATTCATATACAATCGTCCCTTTCTTAAAAGTGGCCCAGAATACACCTGAAAAGCCATCATTTATCTCAAAATCCCTAATGGGAAATAAGCCTTATCAGTATACCCATTCACCCTTGTTAACGGACTTTATTTTCATGCTTCCATCATTGGAATCAAGAAAAAGCGTTCTTCCGTAATTCTTACCCGTATCCTCAGCCGTAATAGGTATTTTTAGTCTCGCAAGCTCATTTTTAACAGCAATAATATTCCTCTCTCCTATTCCTGCAAGAGAAGTATTGTTAACAGGGGCAAACATCTGCGCCCCACCTGCTATCTTTGCCCTTATCCGTATGCGCAAGGCGCCGGCTGCCAGCATTTTATTAAGAAGAATTTCAATCGCAGTATCCGCATATTTTTCTTTCTGCGCATTAGGGTCTTTGAAATCCTTAATTGTAGGAAGCATTATATGTGAAAGCCCTGCGATTTTGGATACTGGGTCGTAAAGACAAATACCAACGCAAGAGCCAAGCGCATATGTAACCAGAACATCACCGTTTGTGGCAATGTTCAAGTCAGAAATCCCAATGACGATGGTTTTGCTCATGAACCCAGCCCCAAACTCTCCATAATTTTATAAAGACCATCGACCTCAGGTATAAGGAGGATATGGCTTGTGGCCCCCTCCCTGTCGTGGTCAAATTCGTCCTCTATAAGAATAATCTTGTCACTTATATTAGCGTAATAAATTGCAGGTACACTTAAAATTGCACCAGCCATATCAACACTCATATTTGGAACAGAAATGTCTATGGTCATATCAGTCATAGCCGCCATAGCATTTATATACGATGCTGCCATGATATTTCCAACCTCTTGCAGGGTGCTTTGGTCCATATCGTCAAGCTCCGAGCTGCCGTCAAATTCCGAGCCAACAAGGGAGCTTAGCACCATATGGGCAAATTCCTTATGAAGTAGGAACATTATCATGCCTGTTATATCGCCGCTGAGACTGAAAAGAAGCCCAACCAAAAGCTTTTCAGGCCCGCCGAGAGCCTGCACTACGTCATTGTAGTCCAAAACTCTTATTTTTGGAACAGCAATTTGCACGGAGCGTTCAAGCATGGAGGAAAGAGCCGTAGCCGCATTTCCTGAGCCTATGTTTCCAATCTCCCTTAAGGCATCAAGCTGCATCTCGTTTAAATCGCCATAATCCTTTAATGCCATGCTTACCCCCAACTGCCGTGTTCTGGCACGGCAAAAATTTGTTCTTTGTGTTAATTATTTTCTAAGTGAGTTTACCGTCTGCTCAATCTCATCTGAGGTTTGGACAACACGGGCACTGAGTTGATATGAACGCTGGGCCTTGATAAGGTTTGTCATTTCGTCTGCAAGAGAAATTCCGGACTGCTCAAGATAACCCTTTTTAAGTTGAAACTGCCCCTCTGTCAAGGCTGCGGCCTCGCCTGTAAATTCGTTTTGCATATAGCTGTTTGAAGAAATAGGTGTAAGCGCCTCTGGATATAGGAAGGAAAAAACACCGACCTTATCTGTCATTGCGTTATAGTCAAGCTCGGTGGTATCAGCATTTATTTGCTCTGCTATACGCTGACCCTCAGAGTCCAAAACATAGGCACCACTGTTGCTGACAAGATAGGCCATGTCCCCTTGGAGACTTATGGAAAAGCTTCCGTCCCTAGTATACAGCCTTTCTCCATCTTTTTCAACAGAAAACCATCCTTTTCCGATAATTGCGAGGTCTAAGTTGCTTTCTCCGGAAACAAGGTTGCCCTGCCTTGTGTCAACACCTGTATAAAGGGTGCGCACTCCATGGCCCGTCAAGGGGTCTTCCGGCGTGTTTACATACATCTCAGTATAAAGAAGGTCACCAAAGGAAACCGTCGTGGGCTTGTATCCGACAGTGTTGCTGTTGGCTATATTGTTTCCAATGTTGTTCATATCATTTTGATAGGCTATAAGGCCGGAGGCCCCTGAATAAAAGGAAGGTTTCATGTTTCTTTCTCTCTCCTTTTCATATCTGTCTATATCTTAAAGAGACGCTTGACTTATCTAATAAAGATAGTTCTTGTTAGCTTTTAATCTTATTAAGATATAGAAGCTATCTGTGTGGCAGCCTTTCGGTCAAGTCCGTCAATTATTTGAAGAGCCGAGCTGCAGCTTTGGAAAGCCCGCTGGGCAGCTAAAAGATTTGTCATTTCTCTGTTCATGTCGCTGTTTGAAAGCTCAAGATAGTTTTGGATTATCTCATAATTTTCAGCGGCGGCAAGGGGTGTGTTTGAGGTGAACATTCCGTTTGTCTGCCTTTCCAAAATAGTGTTCTCCTCTGGGGCGCTTACAAGAAGCCTTGCTATAACTTCCCCTTGGCTGTTTTCTATGCTGCCGTCGCCACGAATGGAAATATCCGAAGTTTCGACATGAATTTCACCGTTTTCTCCGAGAACACGGCCAAGCCCCGATAGGATGAGGTAGCCCTCCTCGTCAATATCAAAGCCGCCGTTGCGTGTTAAGTAGTTTATCCCGCCGGCACCGGCTATGTTAAAAAAGCCCTCACCGTTTATGGCCACATCCAATGGCCTGTCTGTTGGGCTTAAGGTTCCGCCATCAAAAATCGTTACCACATCACCAACAACAGCGGCAGAAGCACCTATGCCATCGCCCAGAACCTCTATGCCCTGCTGCTCCCGCCTTATCATAAGTTCCATTTCAAAGGAGGTGCCTATAAGTCTTTCTGTGCGGTATCCCGGAGTTTGCAAATTCACCAGATTGTTTCCAATTGTATCTATATTTCTCTGATTTGTAAGCATACCCGAGGCGATAGTATAAAAACCGGATAGCATTTCTTTACCCTCCCTGTTTCACAAGTTCAGCCATCTTTATATCTAAATTGCTCCATAGCCTCCGATAAATCTTTAAGGGCTTTCGACCGTATCTGTGATACCCTCTGCTGGGAAACCCCCAGCACCTCTCCAATTTCTCGAAGGTTAAGGTTTTCGTAATAGTAAAGGGAAATAACCTGCTTTTGCCTAGGGGCAAGCCTGTCAATGGCCTCACCCAAAGCCTTGGTTAATTCTTCTCGCAAAAGCCCTTCTGATACATCAGCATCGTGGACAAGGCCGGAGTTTTCCAAAAAGTTATTATATGTGTTTTCTAAAAGCTCCTCAAAGGAAACCGTATCGATAGCGGAAATTTCACCTGCCAGACTTCCAAGTTGCTCCTCGCTCATTTCAAGGTGAGCGGCAAGCTCTTTTTCTGTTGGCTCTCTAAAAAGCTGCTGCTCCAGCTCTGCCCTACCCTGTACTATGCGCCTGCGGGCATCCCAAACCCTGTTTGGCAGCCAGTTTTGCTTGCGGGCATATTTTAGGATGGCCCCTCTTATACCAAGATAACTGTATGTATCAAAGCTTGCGCCCCTTTCAGGGTCATACCGTTCAATGCTCTCGATTAGAGCGATAATGCCCTGATTGAAAAAATCTTCAAAGGGTATGTTTGATAAAAGCACTGAGCGCATACTGTATATTGCAACATTTACATATTGCAGATAGTGCATAACAAGCTGGTTGCGAAGCTCTACATCTCCGGTTTCCTTATACTTAAGCATAAGACCCTCCGGATTTTCAAGCCTTATTTCTTTTATCTTATTTCTGCCGTATGCCGCCATTTTTCCCTCCTGTCAGCGGGATAAGTTAGCCGCCATAGGCCGCTATTTCTTAGAAACGGCAGGCCGGCTAGATTTTTATCACCCCAAGGGACTGTATTTGAACCGCTGGGTCCAAATCGTTAAAGGATAAGACCGCTATGTTCGGATAAAATTGGTCAATAAGCTTTTTATAATAAATGCGAACCACAGGTGAGGTGAGAATAATAGGGTCGGAAACAAGCTTGCGCATTTTATCAGTTTGTTCCTTAGTAGCGGCTACAATTTTTTGAATAATATCCGGTTCAAGAGTTAGGTAAGCGCCGCCCTCAGTTCTTTTTATGCTCCTTATAATCGAGTCCTCAATGGCATTATCCAAGGTAATAACCTTTATCTGACCGCCAGAGGAGAATTTACGGGTTATGGTGCGCCGCAAAGCCTGACGCACATACTCTGTCAGCATATCGCTGTCTTTAACTGTTGGAGCATAGTCGGAAAGGGTTTCGAGTATGGTTTCCATGTCGATAATGGGAACTCCCTCTTTAAGAAGGTTTTTAAGAACCCTTTGAAGCTCACTGTAAGACACAATGGCAGGTATGGTATCCTCAACGATGCCGGGGTTAAAGCGCTTGAGGTTTTCAACGATGTTCTTAACCTCTCCACGGCTTAGAAGCTCGTGGGCGTGGCGGCCGATAAGCTCGGAAAGATGTGTAATTATCACCGAGGTGGGGTCAATAAGTGTATAGCCCGCCATTTCAGCCCTAAGCTTTTTATCATCGCTTATCCAGATTGCAGGCATACCGAAAGCAGGCTCGATAGTTTCAATACCATCCACAGCATTTTCAGGGGCGATTTCCTCTGGAGCAAGGGCAAGGTAATGGTCAACAAGCACCTCTCCCACGGCAATAGATTCTCCACGAAGGAGAATTTCGTATTGGTTGGGGTTAAGGCTGCTGCTATCTTTAAGGCGTATGGAAGGTATGACCATGCCCATATCGTCGGCAAACTGTTTGCGCAGCATAACCACACGGTCAAGGAAGTTTCCTCCGCTTTTTTCATCAACCAAGGGGAGCAGGCTGTATCCAACTTCTATGCCAATAGCATCTACGCTTAAAAGGCCGTAGACGTTTTCCATATCCCTGTAAAAGCTGACTTCGCTGGTAATCTCCTCCACCACCGGTGGCGGCTCCTCGGCCTCGGCAAGAGCCAGTCGCCCCTTTCTGCTAAGGGTCAACCCCAGAGTGAGTAAAAGTCCGGATAAAATGAGAACCTGCAAAGGGGGAAAGCCTATAAAAATAAGAAAGGGCAGTGTAATAGCCGCAATCAAAAGTACCCTCGGCTGAGAGGTAAACTGTTTTATAACCTCTGTGTTAAGGTTTGCCTTCGAAGCTGTTCTTGTAACAACCATACCGGTTGCAATAGAGATAAGCAGCGCCGGAATTTGGCTCATAAGCCCGTCACCAACGGTGGCGGAGGAATACTTGCTCATAATGCTGCTAAAATCTCCGCCCTCTATAAAGCCAACGGCTATGCCGCCTATGAAGGTTATGAGGGTTATTATAATGGACATTATTGCGTCGCCTTTAACAAACTTTGAGGCACCGTCCATAGAACCGAAAAAGTCAGCCTCCCGCTGGATTTTTTCACGCCTTATCCTTGATTCTTGCTCATCAATAAGGCCCGAGCTTAAGTCTGCGTCAATCGCCATCTGTTTTCCCGGCATGGCATCCAGAGTAAATCTTGCCGAAACCTCGGCCACTCGCTCGGCACCCTTTGTAATGACGAGAAACTGAACCAGAACAATGATGAAGAAGATTACAAGTCCAACGACAACATTGCCTCGGATGACAAAATCTCCAAAGGTTTTTATTACTTCCCCCGCATATCCGCTGTTTGTAAGAATAGAGCGGGTGGAAGAAACGCTAAGTCCTAGACGAAGCAGGGTTGTAAGCAAAAGCAGCGAGGGGTAAATGGAAAACTCCAAAGGCTCGCTTATGTACATTGTGATAAGAAGTATGATAAGAGAAAGGGCAAGGTTCAGGATGAACATGAAGTCCAGAATTGGAGTTGGTAAAGGAACTATGAGCAGTGATACTATAACTATGACAAACAGCGAAACACTGTTATTCAAAAATTTAAGATTCATGCTTGCTCATATCCTTTTTCCTGAGGTTGTATACAAAGGCCAGAACTTCAGCTATTGGCCTGTAAAAACGTTCCGGTATTTCACCGCCCAGCTCAACTGCATCGTAGAGGGCACGAGCTAGGGGCTTGTTTTCAGTTACGTAAACATTGTTTTCTTCCGCAACTTCAATAATCTTAAGGGCCAAGGAATCCATTCCCTTGGCAATAACAACAGGGGCTCGTGAGGAGCTTTGGTCGTATTTTATGGCCACTGCAAAATGCGTTGGGTTTCGAATGACCACATCCGCCTCCGGCACACTTTGCATCATGCGCTGTCTTGCCCGCTGCTGCTGCATACTTCGGATACGGCCTTTTACCTGAGGGTCACCTTCTGTCTGCTTGTATTCATCTTTTATTTCCTGCTTACTCATACGCAGGTTTTTTTCGTATTGCCACCACTGATACAAGTAATCCGCAGCGCCAAGAAAAATAAATATCAGGCCGGCCTTTGAAATAATATTCATTATTATAGAGCCGGTTTTCGATAAAACTCCCGTAAAGGTCATATCCATCATCCGTGGCATAAGAAAAATCTCATCTTTTATGATGGAATATAGGACGTAAATCAAAATCCCGATTTTTAAAATTGATTTTAGAAGCTCCACGATGCTTCGCATGGAGAACATTTTTTTAAATCCGGATAAGGGGTTTATTCTTTCCCCTTTAAACTGAAAAGCTTTTGCAGAAAATAGCATCCTTGTCTGAAGCATGGTTACAATGACAGCGGTAAGGCAACAGACCAAAAGGGGTATAAGTGCCGTTTTTATGAAGGTTATAATAAGGTCTATGAAATAAGACCTAAGCCCATCATAGCTTATTACCTCTGTCTCTCCGGCAAGGTCAATGTAGTGGGTAACACTTCCCCCAATTGTGGAGATAATGCTTGGCATCATGGATTTCATAACATAGAACACAATCATAAGGGTAGAGATTGTTACAATTTCCCGACTGAGAAAAACATTACCTTTTTTTCGTTCGTCTTGTTTTCGTTTTGGCGTAGCCTTTTCAGTTTTTTCGCCGGACATACTATCCCCCCTTTCGGCGACACCTAAGTTCTAGGCGATTAGCCTTATGAAGCCCTGCATATTTACAAAAAGCTCATTTAGATATTTTTGCATATAGTTCGTCACAGGGGCTGCAAAAAGAAAGAGAAGAGATAGCCCAAGTATTATCTTGAACTGGAAATGGATTGAAAAAACGTTTATTTGCGGAATAAGCTTCATTAACACACCCATGGAAATCTCAAGGATGAAGGATGAGGCCATAAAGGGTACCGCAAGGTGCATTATCAGGCCAAAGGAATAGACAAACTGTGTCATCAAGAAACTGCCTATGTCAGCACCCAAGCTAAACGCCCCAAGACCTACAAGGTCAAAGGTGGAAACAATAAGCCTTATAAATATCAGATGACAGTCTGTAACAAAGAAATACATTACAAAAATAAGCTGGAATATATTGCCTGACATGGAAACTTGAATATTTGTTGCAGGGTCAAAAACTTTTGCCATAGACAGGCCGAAGCCCGTGTCAATAATGTCTCCAGCAACAAAAATCATGTAGTAATAAAGCTGAAAAAGCATACCAATGCAAAAGCCTATAAAAAGCTCCTTCACCATGGCAAGAAACAAAGAAAAACCGGAAAGCCCCTCAATTGTCCCAAGGGCAATGGTCGGTGCTATTATAATGCTTATGCCCAAAACTAAGGCCACACGAAACTGTGCGGGGATGTTTTTTCTGCCAAGGAGGGGATTGAAAAAAATCATACCTCCGACACGGCAAAAAATAAGGGCAAAAAGGTTTATGGAATCTATATTCAGACTAAGAGTCATAGCTATAAACTTGCCATAAGGTTAATAACCGAATTGAAAAACTCTGACATATTTGTCAGCATCCATGAGCCCAATATGATAAGGATAAAGGCTATGGCGATTATTTTAGGGACAAAGGTAAGGGTTTGCTCGTTTATCTGGGTTGCCGCTTGAAAAACTGCAACAAGAAGCCCTATTGATATGCTGACAATAAGCAGGGGTGCGGCCAGCTTTAGTATCAGCCAGATTCTTCTTTAAAAACTGTCAGTACATCTCCCTGCTGCATTTTAATATCTCCTGTCTTGTTCTCTAAAAGCTGCTAGTAAAAACTTCTTATGAGCATTTCCATAATTAGACTCCATCCATCAACTACGACAAAAAGCATAAGCTTGAAAGGAAGGGAAATCATTGACGGCGGAAGCATGACCATACCCATGGACATAAGAGTGCTGGCAACAATCATGTCTATTACAAGGAAGGGTAAAAAAAGCAGAAATCCAATCGTAAACGCCCTTTTCAGCTCACTTGTAATAAAGGAGGGCACTATGGTTTCAAGGCCCAGCTCTAAAAGATTATCGGGGTTTATTTCCTCAATAGTTTCAGATTGCTCAGACAGTGATAAAAACAGATTAAGGTCAGAGAGCTTTGTCTGTTTAAGCATAAACTTTTTCAAGGGAACCTGAGCGCCTTGAATTGCTTCCTCTTGAGTTATAATTCCCTCGGAATAGGGCTTTAAGGCTGTTTCGTTCATTGTGGCGATAACAGGGTGCATGATAAAGTAGGAGAGAAAAAGCGCAAGTCCGACCAGCACTTGATTTGGTGGTGTCTGCTGAAGTCCCAAGGCATTTCTCAAAAAGGAAAACACTATAATGATGCGGGTGAAGCTGCTCATCATTATAAGCAGCGAGGGAGCAAGAGCTATAAGGGCAAAGGTAAAAAGAAGCTTTAAGCTGCCCATATCTGAGCCATCCCCCGCAGTATCTATGGAAATGCCTACTGTGTCAGCATGAGCGCTGCCGCCCAACTGGGTGCAGATAAATATAAATATAGCGAAAACACCAAAAAACCTTATGTATCCTTTTGCCTTTTTCCCTCGTACTGCCCTTTTTTTCTTTTTAGGAAGGGGCAATTTGCGTGGCTCCATTAGTCCTTATCTCCCTTTCCCATCCGACCTGCACCTGAAATAACATCCTTTAAGGTTGAACGAAAATCCTTTGTGTGCGGCTTTTCCTCCGCCGGTTCGGGGAAATCCTTTGGGTCAAGCTCGCAAAGCGTTGTTATTTGGCGCTCCGTCACGCCGATAAGGAAGGCCTTATCAGCAGCCTTTATAACAAGCAGTGATTTATCCTTTCCTATGGAAAGGGTGCTAATCACCGACAGGTTTTTGGCTGTATTTGAAAGTGTGCTGTATTTTTTTCCGACAAGCTTCGACACAAAATACGCACCGGCAAACACAGCCAGCATTAAAGCCAGTGTGCCTGCCATGGAAAGTATTTCTTTCAGTCCCAAAACGAAGTCGCCTCCTTGAGGGGAAAACCTCTGTGTATTAGAGGGGCAGCACCTTATTCACAGTTTGTATGATTCGGTCTGCCTTAAAAGGCTTTACAATAAAGTCAAGGGCGCCAAGCTTTATAGCTTCCATTACCATTGCCTCTTGACCCATGGCGGAACACATTACCACCTTGGAGTCGGGGTCAAAAGCCTTTATTTGGCGGAGTGCCTCAATGCCGTCCATGTTAGGCATTGTTATGTCCATTATTACCAAATCGGGCTTAAGTTCTTTATATTGGTCCACAGCCTTCTGACCATCCTCACTTTCAACAAAGTCAGTGTAACCTGCTTTTGTAAGGTGGGTCTGAACCATTTTTCTCATAAATCCCGCATCATCAACAACCATTATCTTGTACATCGGAAAGCTTCCTCCTAATTTCTCCTAAATTTAATGAAATTATTTTTTCGGTTCAAGGGAATCGAGTAATTCCTTAGTTCCGACTATTTCAGTAATTCTTATACCAAAGTTGTCACCTACGACAACCACATCGCCATAAGCTAAGAGCTTACCGTTTACTATCACCTCAGCCGGCGCACCTGTTTGCTTATCAAGCTCGATTACAGTACCCTGTCCAAATTCAAGAACATTTTTTATCTTTTCCTTTGCTCTGCCGACAACAACCGAAACGTCAAGGGAAACACCCATGAGCATATCCATGTTGGAGCCATAGGCCGTTTGGGGTGCAGCCTTGCTTGTAAACTCAGGAAAATCTGCCTGCTTTACACTTACCATTGGAGCCGGATACCTGACCGGCTGTTGGGGGTCCTGATACATTCCGTATTGAGGATACGGGGTACCCGTATATGGGGGCATATACTGGGGTGGATACGGCGGCATCTGCTGGGGATATTGGTTTTGGGGAGATGCCGGTTCCAAAGGGGGCTGATAGGGCTGTTGGTACTGACCGCCCTGCATTGGAGGCTGCTGCATATATTGCTGCTGAGCCGGAGAAGCGGGGGGCTGCTGAGGCATTTGCATTGCCGGAGCTTGCTGTTGTGGGAAAGGCTCTGGCTGGGGTGCTGCCGGCGGCGGAGTCTGCGGCATGGGAGTCTCCATTTGAGGCTCCGCTTCGGGCTGTATGTCCTCCTGCTCCACTTCTCCATTCATTGCCTTAACTATATCCTTTGTAAGGTCTATGGGCATCAGAGAGGTAAAGGTTGTATCTAGCGTCTCTTTAATGGTCATCTTGAAGGAGATGGCAAGCACGTTTTCGTTGCTTTCAACTTCCGGAAATGACGAGTAAGCTTCAGCGGTATTTTCAACGAGTATCGCTTCGGGAGTGGATATGTTAATAGACCTGTTGAGCAGCTCTGACAAGGCCGTTGCAGAAGCGCCCATCATCTGGTTCATAACCTCGCTGGCAGCGCTCATGCTCATCTCGTCAAACTCAAAAGGCTCGTCTCCGCCCAAATCCTCATTTCCCATGAGCAGGTCGAGAATTATTCGCATATCATCTCGTCGAAGCATTATCATGTTGTTTCCTGATATGCCTTCAACATATTTTATCCTGACGGCAATTGCGGGTTCCAGTTCGGACATATCAATATTTTTCAGCATATTCTGGGAAATCTGAGGAGTTGTTATTACAACCTGCCTCTCAAGCATTGTGGAGACTGCAGTTGCCGCAGCTCCCATGCTTATATTCATAATTTCACCGATTGTATCCAACTCTTCAGGAGTCATAAACTTTTGTTCCGTGTTCACCAGTCATTCCCTCTTTTCATTCTACGCTGTTTACTTCAGTTTTCACAAGTTTCAAGGCTTTTTTGGAATCGACCTCTCCTATCCTCGCTTTAAACCATGGTATCCCCTCTACTCTGACGCTTATGTCGTCATCAATCCTTTTGTTAAGGGCAATAACATCGTTTACCTGAAGTTGTGAAATATCGCCGAGGCTCATAGTGCAGTCATCAAGGTGCGCTTCTATTTCTATCTCAGAAGACTTAAGATAATCAAGCAGTCTGTCACGCTTATTCTGCTCTTTTTCCGTGTCCTGGTGTTTAAAGGAATGGTTATATTTAACCGTAAAGCTGTCTATGATTTCCTCTAGGTTGGCTGTCGGCATACACATATTCGCTGTTCCCTTATAATCCTCATCATCTATCTCAAAGGTGATGATAACTACAATGTCCTGAGGTGAATATGTTTGTATGAGTCTGCCGTTTGTTTCAACAGAGCGAAGGTGTGCATTCATATCGAGAAACCCGCTCCAAACATCTTGAAGATATTTTGTAGAGTTGTTCATTATCATACGAAGCAATGAAGCCTCTATTTCTGTGTAATCTCTATCCGGAGCCATAATATCGCCGCTGCCGCCCATTAGCCTGTCTACAAGCATATAGCCAAAAGTTGTGGAAAATTCAAGCATAATTGTAGTTTCGTCAAAGGCTTCATCCTCAGGTGTTAGGGAAATTATTCCAACCAGAGTGCTATCCGGCAGAGCGTTGTTAAACTCATAATAGCGCTGCTCCTCGATTTGGCTTAGGGTAACCTCGCAGGAGCTTCGTAATACACTTGTAAAGTATGATGACAAAACTCGGGCATAGTTTTCATAAAGGCTGCTGAGGGATTTAAGCTGGTCCTTTGTAAACTTTTTCGGGGAAGAAAAATCATATTCCTTTATCTTCTGTGTAGACTCGGGCTCAGCTTGGGTTGTTTCTCCCGACCGCATACGACTTAACAGCTCATCAATTTGATTTTGTGAAAGTGCTTCAGCCATATATGCGCTCAACTCCTTTTGCCGGTAATGCCGGTATTTGTTTAATCATACGGGGAAACTCCAAACTGTACGTCGTCTGAAGTAATTGGTATATTAGGCCGTATGTCCTCAGGCAGTGTTTCTGGGACACTTTGCACTACCTGATTTTCAATATTCGAGTAGTCCTTCATGCCGTAAATATCTATAAGTCCCATGTATGGGTCAAACTCGTCGGTAGTGGTCGTACCTATTATCGCAAGTTCAACACGCCTGTTCTTCGCCCGTCCCTCTTCCGTAGCGTTCTCTGCAATCGGAAGAGTTTTTCCAAAGCCTATGGTGCGAAGCTTTTTTGCATCAAAGTGTGTCTGTTTTTCAAGATACGAGGCCACAACTCCCGCTCTTTCACTAGAGAGCATCCAGTCATCAACAGGATAGCTTTCACTCACCGAGGCGGTGTGACCACACACGGCTACAAGCCTTATCATTCTTTCATAAGCCTTAATTCCGTTTCCGATGAAACTAAGGGCAGGCAGGGAGCTCTCCAGTATTTCAGAACCGTCCGGTGAGAACAGCATGGCGCTGTCAAAACTTGTAAACACAACGTTATTGTTCTTACTTATAGATATGGAATCCTGCATATCATTATCTGTTACATATTGACTAAGGCTCTGAAATAATTTGTCCATTGCCTGAGCTACTTCCTCGGGACTCGGCTCATTTTCTGATTCCACGTCAGAAGGAGCGCCGGAGCTTACTATCTCCTCTATTACTTCCGGAGGAAGGTTTGAAAACGATTGGATAAAAGCATTGAATTTTTCTTGGTCTACTGCGGACATACTGAGCAAGACTGCGAAAAAGGTAAGGAGCAGCGTTACCATGTCCGCATATGTGTTCATCCAAGAATCACCGCCGCCGTCGTCTCCTCCGCTGTTTCTACGTTCCATGGTACCCTCCGTTCACAGTCTGATTCACCGAAGCCGCCAAATTTCTAAGTAAGCCGGCATACAGTGTTAAAGCGTCTGCCATATTATATAAAATATGGTGCTTATTTGGCTTTTTTCTTTGCCTTCTTGCCGCCTGAAACCCCTTCACCATCCTCGCTGCCTCTTATGGCAACCTGACGATATTCCGGCAGAAGATGAACAAGCTTGTCCTCTATCAGCTTTGGGTTTTCTCCCGATTGTATGGCCTGTATGCCTTCACAAACTATAAGCATACAAAGATATTCTTCATCATGGCGCACACGAAGCTTATTTGATACGGGCATAAAAAATACGTTTGCAAGGAGAGAGCCGTAGAAAGTGGTGACAAGGGCAACTGACATACTGGGTCCGACGCTTGCCACGTCATCCAAAACCTTCAGCATATTTATAAGGCCTATAAGCGTTCCTATCATTCCGAAGGCAGGACCATAGGCCGCACCCTTATCATAGAAGGCCCGCTCCTGAATATGACGTTCTTCGACACTGTTTACCCATGATTCCATCTGGGTTTTAACCTTGTCGGGGTCTATGGAGTCAACTATCATCTGGAGACTGTTTTTAAGAAAAACGTCCTCAATCGCATTAGCATCTTCCTCAAGAGCCAGAAGGCCGTTAACTCTGGCCTTTTTCGCACAATCCACCAGAATTGATATGTACTGCTCAGGAACAAACTGCTGGGGTGCGAAAATTATCTTCATATGCTTCGGAACTCTTGTAAACTGCTCAACCGGAAAGCTGAGCATTAATACCGTTAACACGCCGCCGATAACTATGGCTATACTCGGCAGGTCAAAGAAGCTCATGAGGTTTATAGGTATAATCTCAAAAGATAAGCTGCCATCATCACCCTTGGTCTGGGCAAGCATAATACTGAACACTATGAGGATTATAGCTCCGCCAAGGCCAATTATGGACATTAGGTCAAGTTTTCTCTTCATCGTTTCCCACTAGCCTTCTTTCTCTTCCGACCTGTTCTCTTCCGACCTGACAAGTTTAATCATACCATTGGTGGCACGGCGAAAATCCACAACCTTTTCCACAATCTCAAGCATGGATTCCTTTACGATAAAAAAACTCTTTCCCGCCATTCTTACGGTTGTATCTGGGTTTTCTTCAATCGTCTCTATCAAGTCGGAGTTTATAACAAAATGCGTTCCGTTTAGCCTTGTCAAAACAATCATGGTGACCTCCAGTTTTTAAGCTTAATCCGAGCGCTTATAAAGCTTATTTATCATCCGAAGCGGCGGTGCCGCCGCTTCGGACGGTTTAAAACAATCAGCGCTTAAGGTTTATAAGCTCCTCCAGCATAGTATCGGAAACGGTGATAATCCGTGAGTTTGCCTGAAAGCCACGCTGAGTGGTAATCATATCCGCAAATTCTGAGGACAGGTCCACATTAGACATTTCAAGGGCATTGCTCACAAGGCCGCCGGTTCCGTCAGAGCCGGGGTCGCAAAGCACCGGCTGGCCGGAGTTTGCGGTTACGGAGTAATAGTTTGTTCCCTCAAGCTGCAAACCGGCAGGGTTAGC
>JAAYFX010000130.1 GCA_012728025.1 Clostridiales bacterium | reverse complement strand
GACACAGCCTTCAAGCGCCTTACGGCGGAAGGCTATTATAAGCTTTTGGATACCCTTGGCGGAGAGGTGGTTTTTAACCACGCCGATTACAGACTTATGAGCAAAACAGCCCTTTTCGCCCTCTCACAATATGGTGAGGTTAACCTTTTCCTGCGGGGTATCGTCCCCATGCTAGGCTATAAAACCGCAATTGTCAGCTACGAGCGGGGGGAGCGCATAGCCGGCGAGAGTAAATACCCCTTGAAAAAAATGCTTAGCCTTGCGACAGAGGGAATAGTATCCTTAAGCGCAAAACCCATAAGAGCTGTTTTATGGAGCGGGGTGTTAACCCTTATGGTAGACTTCATTCTCCTTGTGATTTTTATTGCGGGGATTTTTTGCGGCACCGCCTTTGACCCTTGGAAGCTACTTTTGCTTTGTGTTTTGCTGATGGGTGGACTTTGCCTTTGCGGAATCGGCATAGTCGGAGAATATATAGGCAAGATTTACCTTGAAACAAAGCGGCGGCCCCTATATTTTATTGAAAAGATAGTTGAATAAAAAGTCATGGGACACATGGGGGTCTTTTTCCCCTTATGTGTCCCACGGCGTTTCAGCTTAATTTAACTATAAGCATATCATCAATAAGCTTTATGCTGCCCTGTGCCGGATATTCCGGCATATCTTTTACCTCATCTTTTTCCTCATACTTTGCTGCATACTCAGAGTCGGAAAGATAAACTATATTGGTCGAGCCTATAAAATACCGCAAGAAATAGTTATATGAATAGCTATTTAAAATATCTTTCATATTTAAGTCCCCCGTCAGATTCAGCCTGTTAAGCTCGGGGCTTGGCTCATAAGATATGTCCTCAAGGGCCTCTCCGAGGATAATTATAGGAGTGTTTTTATCATAGCCCTCCGCCGATTCAACAGCACTCATCAGTCTTGTGGAATATGAATATGCCTGCTCATATGAAACTTCCATTTTAAGATAAATCCCATTGCTTAAAATGGTGTAGCCGTAGCAGGAAAGGGCTATTGTCAAGGCTATTACCCAGCCGGAAATGCCGCAAATATATCTTCCCCATGGCTTTTCCTCACATTCCTCCAATTCGCTCACTTTCGAACAGCGGCTCATAAGAGCTAAGAAAAACAGCGGGATGCAGGTCATGCCATATATCATCAGTGTGTGTATAGGCGAGTCCTGAACCATTATGTGTATAAGATTTCCCGCCAAAGGGTATAGGATTGTGAGAAATATTATTAAAATCCAGCTTCCCGCCTCACGCTTTTTCCGCCTCATAATAACAATTCCCGAAGCAGCAGAAAAGACACCGCAGAGTAAAAAGGCATATTTAAAAATCGTGGGGTGAACCGAGTTTGTGTTTGTTATATAGAAATCTTTATATGCAGAATAAGCATTTTTTATTAATTCCGGAAGCCTTGCGGGGTTAAGAGTCCCCATGTTGGAAATGCCCATGTAATCCACAAGCTCTGTTTGCCTTGTGCTAAGCTTCACTGTCAGAAGATATGCCAGCATGGAGCCTAAAAGTAAAAGGAAAAATTTTATCCCCAGCCGCCACACTTCTTTCACTGAAAGTCTGCCGTCAAGAATGCCGAAAATCATAAAGCCCAAAAGCAAAAAGGCAGTTACCCCAAAATAGCTTTGATAAATCGACATTGAAAGCACAATTGCGATGAGAGCCGGTATAAATCCATAGCGGAAGCTGACCGCCGAGTATGCGGCAAAACAGGAAAGGGCAAGACTGAAAAAATAAGCGTCCGCCGAGAACATATAGCAGATTGTTGCGGTTACCGAGGGAAAGGTGACCATGACCCCTGCAGTAAGCACACAGCCTAGGGGGCTTCGTATACCAAGAACGCTAATGACAAAACAACAAGCCAAAGAGAGCATAATAAGGGAAAGAATGCCTATAAGCCAAGGAGTGCTAAAATCCCCGTCAAGCTTTAAAACAGCGGCAAGAAACCACCTTCCCGAGGCCGCTCCATAGTCCGAGCCGAACAAATGGCCAATGTCATCGTGGTTTGGCAGTTTTCTGGAAAAGGCATAAAAATGTGCTGCCAAGCCCAATAAAAAGCCGGCAACAAAAGTAAGCTTTATATGTCTGGGGATTTTTTTATAAAGAAAGCTCAGGTATTTTTCAGGCCCTTCCAGAATAAGGCCGGCACCTTTATCCATAGAGTCTTTTTCCCTAAAACCTTTTTTCATAAACATCCGCCACATCTCTTCTCTCAAAGTTTCATAAAATTAACTGCACTCTGCAAATATCTGACTTTTTGCCCCGTATAGATATTAGCCCCTCGGCATCTGAAGAAAAACCTCTGTCGGAATATAGCCTTATCCGCCGCCGCATTTAAGTTTTTCTTTTATATTATTCGCCCTTTTTTAAACGCTTTTTCACGGAAACCCGTATTCTTATAACATCATAAAACATTTTTAAGCTATCACGAAGCACCCTTACCTTAGATTCCCTGTGGTTTACTATCATTACCGGAAGCTCGGTAAAAGAAAAGCCAAAGGCCCTAGAGAGCATTATAATCTCAAAATCAAAAGCAAAGCCCTCTGTCTCACAAATTTCAAACACCTTTTTTGCCTGCCCTGCCTTAAAAGCCTTTATCCCGCACTGGGTATCATAGCAAAAGCCCATAAAAAGCCCTGCAATAAGGCTGAAGCTTCGGCTTGCCGCAAGGCGCAGGAGGGGATATTCCCCATAGCCTTTTTCATGGAGCTTCCGAGAGCCTAGAGCAACATCCGCCCCGCCCTCCTCCAAGGCTTTCACAATTTCCCCAACAGCTTCTATGCCATAGGCAAGGTCAGCGTCCGTATATACTATATAATCTCCCGAGGCCGAAAGAACCCCATGCCTGACCGCCGCCCCCTTGCCGCGGTTTTTTTCATATCCCACAAGCTTCAGGCGCGGGTCATGTATAGCTTTTACAAGCTGGGCAGTTTTGTCGGTGCTTCCGTCGTCTGATATAATAAGCTCAAAATCAGAAAAGTTTTCCTCCATAAAGGAAAGAGCCGCTTTCACCGTTTCCCCGATTATCTTTTCCTCATTATAAACGGGAATTACAAGGCTTATCTTTTTATTTTGCATCATTTTCTCCAAATTCACGGCTATAACTTAAATTTTGTGATATATAGACATATAATTTTACTATTATAAAAATCCTTTGTCAAGAAAGAGACCTCTTTGCTATATGATATTGAGCGTTTAATATGTTATAATGTTTTTTTACATTATAACATATTAAACATCTCTTTAAGACAGCGGAAATTATTCTACGGAAAGGAAAACCAAATGAGAATTTGCGGACTTATAAAACTTTCCCTGCTGGATTATCCGGAAAAGCTGGCAGCCACAGTGTTCACTGGGGGCTGCAATCTCCGTTGTCCTTTTTGCCACAACGGCTCCCTTGTGCTGCATCCTGAAAATGTTGAAGGCATTTCGGAAAATGAGCTTATGGACTTTCTATCTTCAAGAATAGGCAAGCTTGAGGGAGTTTGCATAACAGGCGGTGAGCCGCTGTTAGAGCCGGAGCTTGAAAGTTTCATAAAAAAAATCCGCTCTCTGGGCTTTCTTATAAAGCTTGATACTAACGGCAGTTTTCCGGATAGGCTGAAAAACCTTATGGAAAAGGGCCTTTTGGATTATGTTGCCATGGATATTAAAAACTCTCCGGAAAAATATGCCGAAACTGTCGGTATAGAAGGTTTTGACCCAGCTCCCATTTTTAAAAGTGCCGAGCTTCTCATGGGTGGAAATGTTCCTTTTGAATTTCGCACAACTATGGTTCGGGAAATGCACAAAGCCGAAGATATAGAGAAAATCGGAATTGCCTTAAAGGGAGCGCCCCGCTTTTTTATCCAGAATTTTGAGGATTCCGGCGACCTTATCGGCTTTGAAGGCAGGTCTTTAGAGCTTCATGGCTTTTCTGATTCCGAGCTGGAGGTTTTTCGGGGTATTCTGGCACAATATATTGATAAAGTTGAAATAAGAAACTAGGCAATCAGCATATATATTGTGCTTTTTAGTGGTTTTTCGCCTTGACATACACAATATATGTGGTACAATACGCATACGCTAGCTTTTATCATGGCTGAGCCAGCTCTTTTTTCCAGCCATGCCTCACTCCTGTTTTTCTTGAAATTGCGGGGAAAACAGATATAAAACAAATCTTATGGAGGTCTTTTAATATGTATCAGGTAGTTAAGCGTGACGGAATGGTCTGCGATTTTAATATTTCAAAAATCAGCATTGCAATCACAAAAGCCTTTGAGGCCAAGGGAAAGCAATTTACACAAGATATTATTGACCTTTTAGCGCTTAAGGTTACTGCCGATTACGAAGAAAAGATTAAAGACGGCCTCATAGGAGTGGAGGATATTCAAGACAGCGTGGAGTCTGTGCTGATAAAGGCAGGTTACGGTGACGTTGCCAAAGCTTACATCCTCTACCGAAAGCAGCGGGAGAAAATCCGCAACATGAAATCCACCATTTTGGACTATAAAGAGCTTGTTGACAGCTATGTTAGGGTAACCGACTGGCGGGTTAAAGAAAACTCCACAGT
>JAAYFX010000129.1 GCA_012728025.1 Clostridiales bacterium | reverse complement strand
GTGTGGTGTTTGAGCATTACATACGTTAGAATCAGAAGGTCCTTACATGTTCGCCTTCATCCCTCTGAATTTTTCATCCCAAAATTCACACATCTCACGTCTCTCCTTTTGCAGAATTTTTGTAAAAGCATCAATCTCTCGGTCAAAGAAATTTTGTGCATCGTACCATTCCATATCCGGGATTTCACACATGGCGCTGACATAGCCATTTTTTGACCTGCGCTCAAAAACCGCAATTAGGGGACATTTTAGATTCATGTCTATGGTCCCGCCTCCGTCCAGATGAATAAGCGTTTTATACCTATATTCATCAATCTTTAATCTTGCATAGTCTAAGTACCGCTGACCGTCTGTGTCCAGAAGATATTCTCTGTCATTTTCTACGTCATAACAAATGACCGGTGTGTCTTTTTTCTTTACCACGCGAACTTTCGCAAGGCTTGGATTGGAAAAACTGTTTTGAGAGTCATACTCTCTTATATCGAACATCGCATTTGGCGGCTGCACTATTAGTGCTGGAATCTCCTGGGTAAAGACCACCTGATGTAGATAGTAATTTATTGCCGTAGATGTCTTCATTCCGTTACGGGCAAACACGGCCTCCGCCGCCCCCTTCAGATACTCATCAACTTCTGCAATAAGGAGTACATTTTTGGACATGGTATTTCCGCCCTTCTTTAATGATTTGTATAGAGCAATAAAACTTTGCAGCTCTTTGGCATATACTATTTTTCAATACCGAGCTTCTTTCTGTATTCAAGATGTTCCTGCTCCAGTCGATTCCATTCGCTTTCCGCTATTTGAAATTTTTCTAGTGCTTCCTTCATCTGGGGAGAATCATAGGGAACACCTGTTTCTACTAGCTGACGTAGGTCGCTCCTGTAGTGTTCTATGGTCAGCCCAAGACTATAAAGTATACTTGCCTGCTGGAGTAATTCTACTTTCTGCATTTTATTCATAAGCAATCTCCCACTATGTTGACATTTACCAAGTGTCATATCGAGAGTTATTTTAACATATAATTTTATGAATGACAATCAGTATGTGTTAAAGTGGGCGAGATATTATGTATAAAAACAAGGCTTTTGATGGAACCAACAATATTTGTGGAAAGCGGATAAAACAGCTTCGTGAGCAGATGCCAGAAAAGACTTCTCAAAGGCAGCTTTCCGACATGTTACAAATCGCTGGTTTGGATGTAGACAAAAATGCAGTTCAGCGAATTGAAAGTGGGGAGCGATTTATTACAGACATTGAGTTGAGAGTCATTGCCAAGGTTTTGGGGGTCACTTATCAAGAATTACTTGATTAATTTGCTTGCTGCACAACAATAAACAAAGGAGTCCTGCAAGCAAAATTATGCTTAGCAGGGCTCCTTTGTCATGCGTTCATATTCTCCGCCATGGTCAGTGGGGCCTTGGGGCACAATCGATTGAGCGTAGTGTTCGAGCATTACATACGTTAATAAGATACTGGCTCTGATAAAAAGACCTCCTATAGTAGTTTCTATTCTACGATAGGAGGTTATTTTTATGTCCAGGGAAAAAGTAGCACTAAAATTCTATAACAGGGAGACTTTTGCTATTGTCTGTTTTTTTAGACTTGTTCATACTGCCGCTCCGGGGGATTTTTATGCCTTAAAGTTAAGGTACATAACGAG
>JAAYFX010000128.1 GCA_012728025.1 Clostridiales bacterium | reverse complement strand
GTGAAAAGCCCGCCGCCTCTGATACGGACATTCCGGAAAACCTGCCCGTTGAAGAACAGGAAACCGAAATCACAGATGTCAGCGACTTTGACTACATAAGCGAAAAGGGAAAAATCGTCATAGGCTACACAGATTATGCCCCCATGAACTATACGGATGATGAAGGTGAATTTACAGGTTTTGACACAGAGCTTGCCATAGCTGTTTGCGAAAAGCTTGGACTTACACCGGAGTTTGTCGAGATAAACTGGGACACAAAGGAAATTGAGCTTGAGGCAAAAAGCATTGACTGCATTTGGAACGGCCTTACCATAACCCCTTCCCGTCAGGATGCCATGAGCATCTCTGACCCTTACGTTAAAAATGCTCAGGTTGTAATTGTCAAAAAGGGCAGCGGCATAAGCGGCACTGCTGACCTTATAGACAAAACAGTGGTTGCGGAAGTAAGCTCTGCCGGCGAAATGCAGATTTTGGGCGACGATGAAAACGAGCCTGAAGAAAACCTTGCTCAGGCAAAATATGTAGCCGTTAACTATCAGAAGGATTGCCTGCTTGAAGTAAAGTCCGGCACAGCAGATGCTGCCGTTTTGGACTGGACTTTGGCCATGACCATGATAGGCGAGGGCACAAGCTATGATGACCTTGAGATGATTGAAGGTCTTGAGCTTGCAACCGAGGAATACGGCATTGCCTTCCGCAAGGGCAGCGACATAACAGAAAAGGTAAATGCCGCCCTGCGTGAGCTTGTGGAAGACGGAACTCTTCCGGCTCTTGCGGAAAAGTACGGCCTTAGCCTTGCTCCCACAATTAGCTAGTTAAAGAAGAAACTTTAAAAAACAGGGGACAGGGTGAAATCATTCACCCTGCCCCTTTAAGTGTTTTATATTTCAGGGGGAACCTATGAGCTTTTCCATTGTGACCGCCAGATTATTAGAAAGTTTTGCCATAAACGGCAAAATTTTTATCGTTACCCTTGCCTTGGGGCTGCCTTTGGGGCTTATCATTGCCTTTGGCTCTATGAGCCGCTGGACGCCTTTTGGCTGCCTGAGGAAAGGGCGGCTTAAATGCGGCGAAGGTGATAACTTTTGGGACAAATTAACAATATGGCTTTCTGAATTTCGGCCAATCAGCGCTCTTACCAAGACCTTTGTCTGGATAATTCGGGGAACTCCCCTGATGCTTCAGGTTATAATAGTCTTTTACGGACCGGGGCTTATCTGGGGCATGGAGGCTGTGGGGCGCATAGAGGCTGCCATAGTAGCTTTTGTTATAAACTATGCCTGTTATTTTTCCGAGATTTACAGGGGCGGCATAGAGAGTATTTCCGTTGGTCAAAAGGAAGCGGGACAAGTTCTTGGCATGACAAAGGTTCAGATATTTTTCAAGGTTACCCTCCTCCAGGTTATAAAGCGCATAGTGCCGCCTATGGGCAACGAGGTAATCACTTTGGTGAAGGATACGTCTCTGGCCAATTTCATAGCTAATAAGGAAATCCTCATGATGGCGAAAGAATATGTAACCAAGGGTCTTATCTGGCCGCTGTTTTACAGCGCCGTGTTCTTCCTTATCACCTGCGGCATATTGACGATACTTTTGGCAAAGCTTGAAAAAAAGCTTTCATATTTTAACTAAGGGGGGAAAAACATGTCTGTACTTGAAGTGAAAAATCTGAAGAAAAGCTTTGATAAGCTGGAGGTTTTAAAGGATATTGATTTTTCCCTGAATAAGGGCGAGACGATAGCAATTATCGGCTCCTCCGGCAGCGGAAAAACAACTCTTCTGCGTTGTCTAAACTTTCTTGAAAAGCCCGACGGGGGTAAAATCCTTATAAACGGAGATGTAATTTTTGACGCTGATGACCCCAACACCCAAAAGGAAAGGGAAATAAGAGAAAAGCGCCTGCACTTCGGCTTGGTTTTCCAAAGCTTCAATCTTTTTCCCCAATACACAGTATTAAAAAATGTGACTTTGGCCTCAGAGCTTATAGCAAAAAGGAAAAAAGGGTACAGGTCAAATAAAAAGCAGATTTTGAAGCAAATAGACTCTCAGGCTAGGGAAAGTCTGGGGCAGATGGGGCTTTCCGACAAGCTTAATTATTACCCCCACCAGCTTTCGGGAGGTCAGCAGCAGCGGGTTGCCATTGCAAGGGCCTTGGCCATGTCTCCCGACGTACTTTGCTTTGACGAGCCAACAAGCGCCTTAGACCCCGAGCTTACGGGAGAGGTGCTGCGGGTTATAAGGGCTCTTGCGGAAAAGCGCACCACTATGGTTATAGTGACCCATGAAATGGCCTTTGCAAGGGATGTGGCGGATAGGGTTATTTTCATGGACTGCGGGGTCATAGTCGAGCAGGGCAGCCCCCGTGAGGTACTTGAAAACCCCCGTGAGGAGCGAACAAAACAGTTTTTGGCAAGGTTTTCAGAGGAATAAAAAATCGGGGGATGAAAAATCCCTCGTTTTTTTGCAAAATTTACATTTTCTTATTGAATTATAGACAAAGCTATAATATTATGTAAACAGATTGTTTTATCAAAAGCTAAGCCTGACTTTTTAAGACAGGAAAGGCAAAGCTTAACATATTAAAGATATAATTCGGCGGTGTTTTATGAATATAAAAAAACGAGGGGCGGCGCTTTTTCTGGCGCTGGCACTTTTTTGCTCTTTAAATGCCTGCACAATTAACGATGTTGGAAAATATCGAGTGGCAGAAAAACTTTCAGAACAAAGCTTCTGTGTGGCCTTTCGCAGCGGAGATAAAGTTGGTCTAGCTGTAAACGCCGCCTTAGAGGTGCTTTCTGCAAACGGAAAGGCAAAAGAGCTTTCTGTTAAGTGGTTTGGGGAGGATGGCGTTATTTTGCAAGGGGATGGCGAGGCTTTGGATGAAATTCTGCCGGAGCTTGAGCCGAGAACCCTTCTTGTGGGTTATGACAGCGGAAGGCTGCCCTTCTCCGGCAGAAGCAAAACCGGACTGCCCACGGGCTTTGATGTGGAAATGGCAAAAGAAGCCTGCGCCCTTCTCGGCTGGAAAACAAAGTTTATTGCCGTTGACGTATCTAAGGCAGAGGTGGAGCTTAACTCCGGCAATGTGGATTGTGTCTGGGGTGGTTTTGCCTATGATGAAAACCTTAAAAAGATTGATACATCTCCTGTTTATATGACAAATACCATTGTGCTTGCCTCACTTTCCGGCTCGGATGTCAGGGGAATATCCTCTCTTTCGGGTAAAACTTTAAGCCTAAGTGAAAACAGCTATTTTAACGCTGCCTTGGAGTCAAGGGAGGCAATGAAGGAAAAGCCGGCTTTTATAGTGCGCCTGCTCGGAGGCTCCGGAGCTTGCATAGAAGCCTTAAATGAAGGAAGCTGCGATGCTATAATAACCGACAGGGCGGCTCTTTACCATTATCGCTGATGCTGATATAGATATGAAAAAAGGTTCGGCATAGCCGAACCTTTTTCCTTGCAGAGCCTACCGTATCATTTATAAAAAAGGGTCAGGAAAATAAGTTTTCCTGACCCTTAAAGTTTAAATTACACTTTTGAAAATGTGTTGCCGGCAAAAACTCTCCCACAACAAAAGGACGATAGACGGGAAGACTTTCAGTTGTTACGCTGCGGCAAACACACTTACCTTTTCGTCTTTAACGCTAAGCTCTATTCGGGAAACATTGCCTCGGCAGTTATCCACGATTTCGGCGGCTATGGCATCCTCCACCTCTTTTTGTATCAGGCGGCGGAGATTTCTTGCGCCGTAGGTGAGGGAATAGCTCTTCTTGGAGAGGTAATCCAAAAG
>JAAYFX010000315.1 GCA_012728025.1 Clostridiales bacterium | reverse complement strand
CCTCGGGGGCATCCATACATTTTTTAGAATTATGACGGCGCCGGCTAAACAAAATACTTTCGCTATTGTAGCCGAGTCGCAAGGAACCGCCGAGAAAATGTTCGTTGATGATAACTCCTCCTTCGTTAATATCTTCCCTAATTGCCGATATGTGTCGGGCAAAAAACCGCACATCCGCGTGCAAACAAAAACGGGGCTTAAGCGAATATATCTCGGCGGATACTCAACCAAGCGTGACTGGACTAAAATCCTGGGGCTTAACTTGGATGGGCTGCATATCGAGGAGATATCAATTGCCAATGATGATTTCATTAGGGAGGCGTTTGTTAGGGCATCAAGGTTCGACCATGGATGGCTAACCGCAACAACGAACGGCGGCATCCCGGAGCAAATATTCTATACCGAGTTTTTTGATAAGGGCTGGTATGATGAAAAGTGGAACCCGAACATGCCAACCATTGAACGCGATGCGATGAAAAATATCGACGCGCGATTTCAGACATGGTATTGGGGTTTTGATGATAGCGCAACAATGGGCGAGCAGCAAATCGCCGACCTTTATAACTTGTTCCCGGTAGGCTCATTTTTCTTTAATTCAAAGATCCTTGGCGTCCGCGGATACAGCGAAGGGTTGCTTTATGCTAAAATTATTAACGACGGCCACCTCATTAAGTTTGAGGACATTAATTTAAGCTCAATTATTGAGCTTGATATTGGAGCCGATTTGGGCGATAGCGCAAAGACCGTATTTACATTATCGGGCGCAACGCATAAATATCAACGAGCCGTGGTTGTCGATACGCTTGAAATTGACATGACCGATGATACGGATTATACCGCAATTATTAATCAATTTAACAAATGGCTGGTTGATTGGTATAAGATTTTCTATAATGGCATCAAGCAAGTGCGCGTTGATAAGAGCGAGCCATTATTTGTTAAACAGCTGCGAAATAATATTGCAATACCAACGATTCATGTTGTGCAAAGCCGCAGCGATAAAATCATCCAACGCGTTAGCGATAAGCAACAATTATTAATGCAAAATCGATTACTGTGGACGACGCTGCCGGGGGCGGTGACGTCAATGAATCAGCTTAAGATGGTGCAGGATGATGGCAAGGGCGGGCATATTGATAATAATACCCGCGAGATAGATTATAGCGATAGCCTCGATTATAGCATGGAGCGCTTCGTTGGCCGAATGGCATTGTATAGATTTAGGGGGTAGAACCATTGAAGAAAGACAATTTATTTGAAAGAGAGATAGCCGAAAACGAAGCTTGGTTTAACGGAAGCTCAACGGTGCTTGAAAATTTTTTTAAGATAGAGCGCCCGAAATATGAGGTCGTTAAAATGTTTGATAATAAGCCGACTTTTTGGAATAGCGTCTCGGGCGATGTCCCGCGCGTTCATAGCGGGCTGCCTGCATTAATTAGCAAAACATGGGTCCGCTTAATTAATCCGCGCGATGTTGAGATAACAATTAATAACGAGGCGGCGCAGGAGCGATGGAATGCAATCGCAAAAGATAACCGTTTTTATACGCGCATCATGCCGCAGCTTATTGTGACAATGTCATGGGGCGGATATGCGGTGCTTAAATTAAGCCGCGATGACAAGGGCGATATCATCGAGGTTGTTAATCCAAAATATGCGCGCGTTAAAGAAGAGCGCGGCCGCATCGTTGGTTATGATTTCGAGATTTATGAAAACGGGCTTGTTATTGTCGAGCATTATGAGCCGGGGCGCGTTTGGTATGAAGCGTTTGAAGAAGTTCAAAACAGGCGAACAAAAGTGCCGGTCCCGGAGG
>JAAYFX010000127.1 GCA_012728025.1 Clostridiales bacterium | reverse complement strand
TAACCAACTGAACTACTGGGCCATAAGCGCTCCGCCATTGTACAATGAAACTAGCGCTTTGTCAACACCTTTTTACGTTTTTTGCGCCTGCTTTCAAGCTTTGTGTAAGCAGAGCCAAAATAAAAGCCGTTCTACTGCGGGAAACCAAGGCTTCCCGCAGTAGACCCATGCTCTTAGCGCAATATTTCCACGCTGTAAGCGCTTCGCAAATCACCTTCGGAAGATGAGCCAAAGATTTTTACCCTTTGGCCTTCGGATAAAATTGCGGCGGTTTTGCTATCCTCAACAGAAATGATATAGTAGAAGTTATCGCTGTCAAGCTTAATAAACACATGAGTGTTGCCGTCAATTACGGCAGTTTTAATATCTGTTATTTTCCCTTGTGCCGTTTTGTCGGAAAGGCTTTCCGGTATGGCAAGGTTGCTTTGGGCAAGAAGCTCAATATAGTTTTCCTCACATTGGGCAAGGGTTGTGCCAGAGGCCACAAGCTGATACTGCTGAACATTTACCATGGCATACATTTTTACAAGGCCGCCGCTGTCTTTAAGAGCCATAAAATACGTAGGTTGGTTTGAGATGTTAAGCAGCAGCGGGAAGGTCGCCTTATATTCCATGTACTGTACTATGCCCTCGGCACTGGACATGGCGGCATATTCAATGGCTCCTGCGCAGGAATAATATTTCGTTTCCTTAGTGCGCTGGTTTGCAAGGATGAAGCCTACAATGGAGTTATCGTTAACAACACTTGTTATGCCCGTATACATATATACATCGCCATCTATGGCAATATAGTTATAGCCGTCTGTTGTGACAGTAACATTCTTTTGACCGATAAAGGAGTTTATCCAGCCATTTCTATACATACCGTAATAATCATACTGCTGAATAATAATAGAGGCATCATAAACCCTGTCAACCCAGCTGGGAATATTCTCGTAGTATTCACATTCGCCGCTTATGGCGTTCATAAGAACAGCACCCTGTATATCCTGACCGCCGAAAAGGCCAATTCTTTTAACAATCCTCGGGCAAATCCAATAAGGAGTTCCCTCGTCGTCTATCTCAAAGTTTGCCTTGTCAAAAATGAAGGTAGGATAATTAAACCGAAGATGACGTGAAACATTGCGGAAGAAAAATTCCGTAGTCGTATATTTCATGCCGTTTTCAAGACGTACGGCATCTGCCTCCTGAGTAACCATGTCAATTATAATATAAGCCGGAAGCCCCTCGGAACGGTTTGCTATCCATTTAAAAATATCGCCGTATTTAAGGGGAGTCACCCGAACGGGACGCTCTTTATAGTTTATCTGGGTATAGTCATCCGCAACCTCAAATTGGGACACCATATCCGCAAGCTCGCCCATCTTTTTATCCCCAAGCTTCATTGCCGAGTCCTCATCCAACATGGGAATCTGGTCATAGGTGATTTCAGTGACTTCCGAGGCAAAGTCCCCCGACACAACAGTAAGCAGTTCCCTATAAGAAGCGGCTCGGATTATCGGAGATGATATAAGGCTGCCTATAATATATATAACAACTAGAACAGCACAAACAATTACAGGTATGGCGCAATGTTTTTTTATATCACTCCAAAGCTCACCGCCGGTTTCAGCTTTTAAAAGACCTTGGGTAGCGATAGACAAAAAGCAATAAACTCCGGCTAAAAGCAGGAAAAAGCTATAAAATGCACGGTCTTGAAGATTAATTGCCGGAAGCTTGAAATAAAAATAAACAAGGCCGATAAGCAGCGTTATAAGAAGGTTTATAAGAACCCTTTTAATTTTGCCGCCAGAACTTTTTTTCTCCATTTGTTGACCTCCGCTTTGTTTTTAGAAAAGGGTGTTCTACATATTATACAATATTTCCCCATAGCTTACAAACATAATATTAAAAATCTTGTATCAAAAAAAAGAAAGCGGCGGATTAACCGCCGCCTTCTGCCTATTCTCTTGGAATAATCAGAGGACGCTTTTCTATAAAGAAGCCCTCCTCACCTGTGTTGGCACTTTCTATAAGCTCTGTTGTGGAGCCGTATTTTTTTGCCAGTGTCCAAATATCCATATGGCCTTGGGCGCATATTACAATAAGCGAAGGGCAGCCCTCCTTTCGTTGGGGGGCTTCCTCAACAATTTCAAGCCCGCTGACACTGCGAAGCTGGAAGCACTCCTCAATAATATATTCAACTACAAGCTCCATTGAAAACTCTGCCGCCGGCTCACATACCAGTGTCTCCCAGCAAAGAGAGAGCAGGCGCACATCGCCGTTTTCCGGATTTGGTATCTCGCAGGAGCCTTTAAGTTCAACCTCCAGAGCCTCTATGTTGCCGTTGTGGTCAATACCTGCTCCTCGGGCAGTTACAAGGCAGGAAAGCTCTTTGCGGTCTTTTGTGCAGCCCAGAGTGACGGGAGCAATATACATAATATCTCTTATGGAGGCCTTTGAGGGAAGACTGCCGTTTAGTGAAATCCGCATGGTTTTAGGCTCTGAAATCTTTAGGGCCTTTATTTCCTCATACTCTGTTTTAAGCTCATATTCATTGCTATAAGCATCGGAGATGTAAACAGAGCTTATGTTTTCCATGCAAAGGGCCTGTGCGCATATTCCCATACGCACCGCAAATGTGATATTTTCCCTGTCTGGCAATGAGGTAAATTCAAGCTCTTTTATCTGGGCTGTAACAGAACATTCATGCTCATCGCCTATTCCGTCAGTTTCAATTATCTGGGAAAACTGCGTCGTAAAATCATAACGGAACAGGCAATTATCTTCCTTGTTTAAAAATATCGCAGTTGTGTTTGCCCTTGCCTTAAAAACCAGCTTATTGCCCACAGAGTTTGTATCAAAAACGCAGATGTCCGTATTGGCGGCAAGCATTCTTACGTCGGCATACTTGCTTGGAAGAATATACTCGTCCGATAGAGTAAAGCTTTTTTCACAGACTCCTGTTATAAGACTGTGCTCAATCTGGCTCTGCTGTATATAAACCGGAGCTTCCTCGCAGTTTTCCAAGCTATCCCAAACTACAAACTTATCGGGGGCATAGCAGCTGACATGGGTTTTAATCTCTGCACGTATAAGAAGCTTTCTGGGGTTCAAGGCTCTGGTGTCAATGGAAGAAAGGGTAGCCTGAGCCATTATCGCTGTGCAGTCCTCCCCGCCATTAAGGCCAAAACTCTGCTCGAAGGGAATAAGAGCGCTTATCCTATGAATTTCACAGCTTCCCTCGGCGGAGTATATAATGCTCACCTCGGCTTGCGCACTTATAATAAGCTCATCACCGCTAATTTTTTTTGAATTAAGGCTAACCTGTGCCCGTGTATCCAGAATTTTACCCACGTCACCGCACACGTCGGGGACGACAAGCTCCAGTGATTCTTCCTTTGTACTTTCATTTTCATATATAAGCCTAAAGCAATCGCTTTCCACTCGATGGAGCGCTGTTGACATATTATTATCAGTCCTTTCTAAACCGTTTCACTAGAGAATATGAAACAAGGACAAAGAATAGACCTTTAATATAAGACAGGTTTTTAAAATCCCCTCACTATTTATATGAAAACTTTTCGCCCTGTCTGCCCCTAAAAGCTTTCCTGCGGCATGGGGAAAGATTCTCCAGCCGCAGGCAGATTTTTTAGCATTAGCTAGGCCTTTCTGCAAAAAAGCTTAGCCAGCAAGACTCTTATAAATTTTGGCGGACGAATAACTGTAACCTTCATAAGCACCTCCGAAAAAATTTCAGCGCCGCCACCTTAGCAGCCAAAAACCACCGATAATAAGTATCAGTCCCAGAACAAACCACCAGAAGCCGGGGGGAAGAACCAAGGCAAGGAGTACAAAAACACCGGCAAGTACCACAAGGCATCCTAGCCCTCCCCTATTATTGTTGCAGCCCTTGCAGTTGCGATTATTCCTCACGGCACCATCTCCCCGCATATTTAAAAATAATATCCCCTGCGTAAAATGCACTTTCTGTACATTATACGCAGGGGTATATGCTTTCGTGATTATTTAGAGAAAATTATAAGGAAAAGCTCATTTTTCCAGCTCCCAGTCCTTAATTTTAGAAGCTTCTTCATAAAGCCTTCCATAGCTTTCATGGCGGCTTTTGCTTATAATCCCCTCCTCTACGGCAGAGAGAACGGCACAGTCTGGCTCTTTAAGGTGGGCACAATCATCAAAACGGCATCTACCTATATATGGTAAAAACTCGCTAAAACAAAATTGAAGCTCTTTTTTGGGGATAAATTCCGACCTGTCCATTTCAAAGGATGAAAAACCGGGGGTATCTGCTATATAGGCCCCGTCGCCAAGGGAAAAGATTTCCACATGGCGGGTGGTATGCCTTCCCCTGCCAAGCTTTTCGCTGACCTCTCCAACCTTTATGGATAGCTCGGGAGACAGACGGTTTATAAGGCTTGACTTACCCACACCGGAGTTTCCTGTAAAAACGCAGAGCTTCCCTGAAATTGCCCTGCGCAGTTCGTCAACACCCTCTCCGCTGCTGGCGCTTGTGCGAATGAGCTTATAATCCGTTTTGCTGTATATATCGTAAAGTTTATCCCCGGAGTCAAGGTCAGATTTGTTAACGCAAATAATAATCTCACAGCCGGCCCGCTGAAAAGCGGCGATTACCCTGTCGGCAACAAAAGGTTCGGTAACGGGGTTTACAGCGGATATAAGTAAAATCATGCAGTCTATATTGGCAACAGCCGGACGGGAAAAGCTATTTTTACGGGGAAGAATGCTATCTATCATCCCCTTGCCGTTTGAGTCAAGGGAATATGTGACATAATCGCCCACTAAAGGCTTGGTTTTTTCCAGTCTAAAACGGCCTCGGGCAC
>JAAYFX010000126.1 GCA_012728025.1 Clostridiales bacterium | reverse complement strand
GCTCTGTTGGCGCCGACCTTATAGCTGGAAGTCTAATTAAAAACCCTGGCGGCGGACTTTCCCCCACAGGGGGCTATGTTGCCGGCAGGGCAGAATTTGTGGACAAGGCCGCCGCCCGCCTGACCGTTCCGGGAATTGGGGGCGAGTGCGGCAGCACATTAGGGCAGTCAAGGCTTATGTTTCAGGGCTTTTTTATGGCCCCTCATATAACTGCCCAAGCTCTTAAAACCGCCGCCTTTTGTGCAGGCATGATGGAGGGTCTGGGCTTTAAAACCTCTCCATCCTCCACTGAAAAAAGGTATGACATCATACAGATGATAGAGTTTGGAAGCTCGGAAAACCTTTTGAAGTTTTGCTCCGGCATACAAAGAGGCGCTCCTGTGGATAGCTTTGTAACTCCTGTCCCGTGGTCTATGCCCGGCTATGCCGATGAGGTTGTTATGGCGGCCGGTGCCTTTATACAAGGCTCGTCTATTGAGCTTTCCTGCGATGGGCCTATGCGTGAGCCATTTCTTGCCTATATGCAAGGGGGACTAACCTATGAAAGCGGCAAGCTTGGACTTATGCTTGCCTGCGACAGGCTTCTTTCCCAATAATCCTTCTATATAAAAGGAGCGGAGCATAAAATGGCCTAGGGGGTATCCTTATGCCTTTTATGAAGCGAAAACACAGTTTTCACCGCCGCCGCTACCGCCCACGCCGCCGTCCTTTTTCTCCCGAAAAAAAGCTGGCTATTATCACAATCATGGTTATAATAGTTATCGGAGTGTCGGCCTTGCCCATATCCGGCTTTTTAAAAGAGGTTTCTTCCCAAATTGCCATCTCCGACGCTATCGACACTGTAACTGTTGCCATTAACGACGAAATCAACGACAAGATGAGCAAGGGCCAATATTCCTACGATTATTTTGTAAACCTTGAAAAGGATACAGAGGGCAATGTTACAGCAATATCCGCCAATATGTCTCGCATAAACACCCTTTCCTCGGAAATTTTGCGCAGCGTTATAGAATCCACCAATAACGGCGAGCTTGACATTGACATACCAATCGGAAACCTTCTAGGCTCAAACCTGCTTTTAGGGCGGGGGCCAACGGTTCCTGTGAAGATAATCATGCTCACAAGCTCTTTTGCGGATTTTAGAAACGAGCTTTCCTCGGCAGGCATCAACCAGATAAAGCATCAGATAATCCTTGAAGTTCGGGTTGAAATCGACGTGCTTTTGCCTTGGGAACTTAAAACCACCGAGGTTTTAAGCGAAGTTCTCATTGCGGAAACTATTGTTGTGGGCAAGGTTCCAAACACATACTTAAGTCTTAATAGGCCATAAAAACGGAGGGCGACATGGACGTAAATCAGGAAATCCAAAACCTCAAAAACAAAATACGGGAGCTAAACCGTGAATACTATGAGTTAAACGAGTCCAGCGCCCCTGACTATGAATATGACCAGCTCATAAGGCAGCTCCGGAAGCTTGAAAATGAGCATCCGGAGCTGTTAACTGCCGATTCCCCCACCCAACTTGTGGGCGGCACTGCCGAGTCTATGTTTTCACCTGTGCGCCACGAGGTTCCTTTAGAGAGCTTAAATGATGTTTTTTCCTATGACGATTTGGAAATGTTTATCTCTCGAACAAAAACAGCTTTGGGGAAGGCTGCTTTTTTCACTGTTGAACCGAAGATAGACGGCCTTTCAGTGGCCATAGAATATATCGGCGGCAGACTTCACCTAGGGGCCACCAGAGGGGACGGTCTTGTGGGCGAGGACGTTACGGAAAACCTTAGAACCATAGACTCCCTGCCTAAAATTATTAAAAACGCACCGTGGCGGCTGATTGTTCGGGGCGAGGTTTATATGTCCCGAGAAACCTTCATAAGGCTTAACGAGGAGCGGGAAATAAAAGGCGAAAAGCTTTTCGCCAATCCTCGAAATGCGGCGGCAGGCTCTGTCCGCCAGCTTGACAGTAGAATCGCCAAAGAGCGCCGCCTTGATATTATTATATTTAACCTCCAATACACCGACGGAGAGCCTTTTTCCTCCCACGCCGCCTCCCTTGAGGCTTTGTCGGAGATGGGTTTTCCCGTTGTTACCCACAAGCTTTGTGAAAGCTATGAGGATTGCCGCCGCCAAATTATCAGCATAGGTGAAAACCGAGAGAGCTTTCCCTTTGATATTGACGGCGCTGTTATAAAGCTTGACAGCATAGCAGACCGCACTTTTCTTGGCAGCACCTCCAAAGCCCCCCGCTGGGCAGCCGCCTATAAATACCCGCCGGAGGAAAAAGAGACTGTTGTTGAGGACATTCTTGTAAACGTTGGCCGCACCGGAGTTTTAACTCCCAAGGCAGTAGTCGCTCCCGTTCGCCTTGCGGGAACTAGGGTAACTAACGCAAGTTTACACAATCAGGATATTATAGACAAGCTTGATGTCCGAATAGGAGATACTGTGGTCATCCGAAAGGCAGGAGAAATTATTCCCGAAATAATTGGGGTGAACCGCAGCCTTCGTAAGACGGGAGCAGAGCCATATAAAATTCCCAACCGATGTCCGGAGTGCGGCTCCGCCGTTTTAAAAGACCCCGACGGGCCTTCCCTGCGCTGTACGGGGCTTGAGTGCCCTGCTCAGCTTTTGCGTAATATTGTCCACTTTGCCTCCAGAGACGCAATGGACATTGAAGGTCTTGGCATCTCCGTATCTGAGGCGCTTATAAGACAGGGACTTATAAAAGGTCCCGCTGATTTATACTACCTTGACAAAGACAGCGTCTCTGCCCTTGACCGTATGGGAGAAAAAAGCGCACAAAACCTTATTACTGCCATTGAAAAAAGTAAGGATAATGGTCTTGCCCGTTTGCTTTGTGCCTTTGGTATCCGTCAGGTTGGGCAAAAGGCCGCAAAAACACTTTCAAGGCACTACCCCAATCTGGATGCTCTTTCTGAGGCAAAGCAGGAGGATTTAACCGCTGTTCCCGACATAGGCCCTATTACGGCGGATTTTATCGTCTCGTGGCTTAATAGTCCCCAGTCGAAGCATCAGATAAAGCTTCTGCGTGAGGCCGGAGTCAGCTTTGACAGTCGTGAGGAAATAAGCGATACCCGTTTTAACGGCAAAAGCTTTGTCCTAACAGGCACTCTTGGGGGTATGACAAGGGGCGAGGCTAGTGCCATGATAGAAAAATTCGGCGGGAAGGTTTCATCCTCGGTTTCAAAAAAAACAAGCTATGTCATAGCAGGCGAGGCCGCCGGAAGCAAACTTACAAAGGCTCAGGAGTTGGGGCTTAAGGTTTTGTCCGAGGAAGAATTTCTTGCCCTGCTGTCCTAATTTTTATGCTTATATCTTGCATCGCCCAAAGCTTATGGGCTGCCCGCAATACTAAAGAAAAGTGATTGGTTTATGAAGATAAAGATTTTTTTGGCCATTTGTGCCTGTAAAGCCTCTGTTTTCTTCCTGCGCCTTATGGGGCGGGGAGGAACTGCCATCCCTGGTAAAATCGCTCTTAAAATCTGCCCCGAGCTTTTGGGGCATTTGGGGAAAAATGTTCGCACAATAATCATAACAGGAACCAACGGCAAAACCACAAGTGCCCGTATGGCAGAGGAAATTTTTGCCCAGTCGGGGCTTTCCTATTTTTCCAACCGGTCGGGGGCAAACCTTATAAACGGCATAACCGCAGAATTTGCAGGCCATGCCGGTCTTTTGGGAAAGCCAAAAAAGAGCTTTGCCCTTATTGAAGCGGATGAGGCTGCATCAAAGGAAGTTTGCCGTTTTTTAAACCCTGAGGTGGTTTTGGTCACAAATGTTTTTCGTGACCAGCTTGACCGCTATGGCGAGGTGACAAACACTTTAGAGAGCATCCTTGCCGGCGTTAAAAACTCCCCCGAGGCCCTTGTCTGCCTTAATGCGGACTGCTCCCTTACAGTGTCCATAGCCGAGAAGATACCCAATAAGGTAATCTTCTATGGGGTCAGCCTACCCATATACGAGGAGAAGGTGGAGGAGGTTTCCGACGCTCCGTTTTGCATAAGGTGCAAGCATGAGTATGAATACTCCTACCACACCTTCGGCCACCTAGGGGGCTTTTTCTGCTCCCAGTGCGGCTATAAGCGCCCAGCGCCGGATATTGCCGTTACAGAGATTTTAAATAGGGGCGAAAACGAAACCTCTGTAATGATGGATATGTTTGGAAGCCCTGAGGAGCTTTCTATAAGCATCCCCGGAGGATATAATATATACAATGCCGCCGGCGCCCTTGCAATTTCTGAAGCCATGGGTCTTGACCGTGACACTGCGAAAAAGGCGATTGCTGACTTTTCTTGGGGTTTTGGGCGTATGGAGCAGTTTGATATGGGCAAGACCAAGGCCCGTATGATACTTGTTAAAAACACAGCCGGCTGCAATCAGGTTATAAACTATTTGGGAAACCTTAGGGAAAGGTCTGTTTTTGTGTTTTGTCTTAACGACCACATAGCCGACGGCACAGACATCTCTTGGATTTGGGATGTTAACTTTGAAAAGCTCTGTGACTTGGGCGAGATGCTTGAGAGCGTCTATGTTTCCGGCATACGCTCTGCCGATATGGCTGTGCGCCTTAAATATGCCGGAATAGATGGGGAAAAGCTTCGGATTTTTGAGGATTACGGGGAGCTTATTTCCGCCATGGGCTCGCAGGAGTTGCCTGTTGTGATAATACCCACATACACCGCTATGATGGCCCTGCGTGAGAAGATGAGTGCCGCCTTTGGCGGAAAGCAGTTTTGGGAATAGGGGGAAAACCATGAAACTTAACATTTGCCACCTATATCCAGACGTGCTTAACCTCTATGGAGACACCGGCAATATCCTCTGCCTTCAAAAAAGGCTTTCGTGGAGGGGCATAGACTGCGAAGTTACAAAGCTGCCAATAGGCAAAAATGATGACTTTAGCCGCTTTGACTTATTCTTCATCGGCGGTGGTCAGGATTTTGAGCAGGAAGTCTTGCTGCGGGACCTTCACAGCGGCAAAGCAAGGGAAATACTTTCCGCCGTCAATGATGAAAAGGTGTTTTTGTGCATCTGCGGCGGCTACCAGATGATGGGTCAATATTATAAGCTCCAAAGCGGCCGCCAGCTTGATTTTATCGGCGCTATCAATATGCACACCGAAGGCTCAGAATCCCGTCTTATAGGTAACTATATGTTCCGCTGCGGTGAAGAAAATGGCGGAAGTCTTGTGGTGGGTTTTGAAAACCACAGTGGGAAGACTTATCTTGATGAGGGGGTTTCACCCTTAGGGCAGGTTTTAAGCGGCTATGGAAATAACGGTGAGGACGGCGGCGAAGGCGTTCGCCATAAAAACGTTTTCGGCTCCTACTGCCATGGCCCCATGCTCCCGAAAAATCCCGAATTTGCCGACCTGCTTTTGCAAACTGCCCTGTCACGGCGCTATCCGGAAGTTTTATTGCCCCCCTTAAACGACGCTTTGGAAGTTTCTGCCCATGATTACATGGCCAAAAGGCTGGGCTAGGCCCTTTGCATTTCCGATAGAAATTATAATTTTATGTTTTAATTACAGCAGCCCGCCGATATATCG
>JAAYFX010000125.1 GCA_012728025.1 Clostridiales bacterium | reverse complement strand
GCGGCGGAGCTTTTGCGCTTTGCCAACACACGCCTTGGAACCCTAAGCCTGCATATTAATGAGGCCCAAACACAAATTGCCTACGGAGCGGGCTTCTCCGGCGAACCTCCCATGAGAGTTGAAACCCATATGGATATGGAGCGGGCAGCTAAAGAGGTTTCCGAAATGCTTTTGGAGGACTTGGCGCCAAAAGAAGACGAGACGCTCTTCCTTCTTATCAACCGCCTTCGCCTTACAAGCTATGCTGACGGCTATATAATGGCAAACCTTATAAGCAAGGAACTTTCTCTTGCTAGGACAGTGGAACAGCTTAGAGTAGCGCCTTTTTCCAACATCATGGACGTTTATGGGTTTGACTTTAGCCTTCTGTGCATGAATCGGGACACCGCCCGATACATGGACTGTGTTTTGCAATCAGATTGCTTCACGATATAGGAGTGGTAAACATTGTTTCCGGAAGAAAGACAACAAAAAATATATAAAATCGTAACCCAGCGGCGCTCCGTGAAAGTAAGCGATTTGAGCAATGAACTGGAAATTTCAGAGGCAACAATTCGCCGTGATTTGGAAGAGTTGCAAAAGCAAAAGCGCATTATCCGAACTCATGGAGGGGCAATGTCCGCCTATTTCGTGGGCAAGGCGGTCACATCTTCAGAGCTTCTGTATAAAGACTCTGAGCTAAAACAGCAAATCGCTCAAATCGCCTATGACATGATAGACGACCATGACACCCTGCTTATGGACACCTCAAGCACTGTCCACGAGCTGATTAAGCTGATTGCCAGCGGAACGAAAAGCCATTTACGTGTTATCACAACCTCACTTATGGCAATTGAGGCTTTGTCCAAAAGCAGAAACTGCAATGTGCAGCTTGTTGGCGGCGATGTGAATTATGAGCATCAAACCTGCGAAGGCTCTGTTGCCTGCCGTTTTATTCGGGACATACGTGTGGATAAATGCTTCATAGGTATTAATGGCATTGATGAAAGCTATGGGTTTTCAACTCCCCGATATGCGGATGCCGACATTAAAAGCCATATGATTGAATCATCCAATTGCAGCATTTTGCTGGCAGACCATACAAAAATCGGAAAAACCTATCTTGCTAAAATCACCGAGCCGGACTGTCTTATTACAGACTGTCGGGAAATGGATTTTTCTTATGAAATGCTGGGTGATAATGTGGACGTGATTTTTGCCGAAGAGCGTCTGCCGGAGCAAGAACCGAGACAGGAAAAGATATGAAAGAAATCAGCACTCAAAATCTTCAATCCGCCCTGCTGTATGTATGTGAGCTGATTATTGAAAGCGAGCCTATGCTTACAGAGCTTGATTCAACAATCGGAGACGGTGACCATGGCTTTGGTATGCGTGATGGGTTTACCGAGCTTCAGCAGGTGCTTAAAACCCAAAGCTTTGCATCCATATACGAGCTTACCATTGCAAGCGGGATAACCTTGGTCAAAACTATGGGAGGTGCCTCCGGTGTCATTTTTGGCACACTGTTCATAGGCGGCCATGATGCCTTGGTTTCTCCGGAGGGACAGCATCTTCTATCCATGGATGTTGATACTATACGCAGGTATTTTAGATTAAGCGCTCAGAGCATCGCAAGACGGGGCCGCACAAAGCCCAATGACCGCACAATGCTGGATGCGCTTCTATACGCTGTGGATGCTATGGATAAGGCTGATACGTCAGATGTTGTGGAGCTTCTTAGATGCGGTTGGGAAGGTGCCTGCCTTGGGGCAGAGGCCACAAAGCAGATGCGCCCTCAAATCGGCAGGGCAAAAAACTTTCGTGACAAAGCCCTTGGTTATCCCGACCCTGGCGCAGTATCCACATCTATTATTTTCAAAGGTTTGTATGAAGGGCTATCAGCTTTCCAAACCAATCAATAAGTGAGGTTATTAAAATGGCATTTGTAAAAGTAAGTGACATATTAAAAATGGCAGATAAGGCCCACACTTCCGCAATGGCCTTTAACTGTGTTGATTTCAATACGGCTCATTCCGTCATCATGGCAGCAGAAAAGCTGCAAAAGCCGGTCATCGTCATGCTGTACCCCGGCCACTGCACAGATTCCCGCTGGACAACACCTGCGGCCTTTGCGCCCATGGTTATCTCCGAAGCAAATAAGGTTAAAGTTCCCGTTGCCCTGCACATGGACCACAGCAGCGATTTTGAATACATTAAAGCCGCCATTGACTGCGGATTTACCTCTGTTATGTATGACGGCTCCATGCTGCCCGTTGAGGAAAACTTGAAGAACACAAAGATGGTTGTGGATTATGCCCATGCCAAGGGCGTTGAGGTGGAAGCAGAGCTTGGCTGGGTCGGCTTTGCCGATAATGAAAAGGACCAAAACAATACCGATATGTACACAAGCCCCGAAACCGCAAAAAGGTTCTGCAAAGAAACCGGCTGTGACAGTGTGGCGGTTGCCATTGGCAGCGCCCATGGCTATTATAATAAAACTCCAAAGCTGGATTTAGACCGTTTGCAGCAGATAAATGCCGCAACCGACACCCCCCTTGTTCTTCATGGCGGCTCCGGAATTCCCGATGACCAGCTGGAAAAAGCTTTTACAATGGGAATTAACAAATTTAACGTTGGCACAGAATTTTTGGGGCTTTATTTTAAGACCGTTGTGGAATATGCCGAGGCAAACAAGCACGACCCCAAACACATTATTTTAGACATGGCAATTCCTGTGCAGGATGCTCTGATGGCCTACCTCCATCAGAAAATGCAGCTTTCGAAAATGTAAACTGTGAATGCCGGACTGACTGTTCAGTTGGTTCGGCATTTTCTGAATCGGAGGTGTCAAAAATTATGAATATAGCCTGTGTCGGGGAAATGGTGATTGACTTTTTGCCCGGTGAGGAGGAGGGTGTATATATCCGCAAGGCGGGAGGCGCTCCTGCCAATGTGGCAGTTGCAGTGGCAAGAAACTCTCTTAGTGCCGGTTTTTGCGGCTGCCTTGGAAATGACGACTTTGGCAGGTTTTTGGTAAAAACCCTTGAGGATAACAATGTGGCTGTTTTAAGGCCCCGGCTTTTGGACGAGGCCATTACCACCATGGCCTTTGTCACCCTAGACCAAAATAAAGACCGTAGCTTCACCTTTGTAAGAAAGCCGGGGGCAGACCAGTTTTTGAGCAGGGAGGATATTGACCATGGCAAAGTCGCCCAAGGGGATATAGTTCATGCAGGTTCCTGCTCCCTGTCTAAGCCGCCGGCCTCGGATGCAACGGTTTATGCCATGGAGTGTGCAAAGAAAAATGGAAAGCTTGTAAGCTTTGATATAAACTACCGCAACCTCATGTGGGAGGATGACAGGGCGGCCTGCTGTAAGGCTGTGCAGGATATATTGCCCTTGGTGGACTTTTTAAAGCTTTCTGAAGAAGAAGGGGATATGCTGGGAACAGAGCCTTCCAAGGCGGGGGAAACCTATGGCATTGCCCTTGTTGTGGAATCTTTGGGCGCAAAAGGGGCCTGCTGTTACTGGAAGGGTAAGCGCCTGACCGTTGCCGGCAGAAAGGCTGACTGCGTTGATACCACAGGGGCGGGCGATGCTTTTTGGGGAGGCTTTCTCTCCTGCCTGTTGCGAGCCAAGGTGAAAACAACAGATGACATTACAGAGCCGCTTTTGCAAAAGGCTTTGGAATACGGCAATGTGGCAGGATGGCTTTGTGTCCAGAAAAAAGGCGCAATGGAATCTCTGCCTACCATAGAAGAAATTGAAGCCATTTTGGAGGTTTAGCATGGAGAAAAAAATTTGGGATAAGCCCTGCATCATTTCACCTTCCCTCATAACTCTGGATTTGTGTAATCTGGAAACACAGGTTCGTGAGCTGGAAGACTCGGGCATAGAAATGCTGCACGTGGATTTGCTGGACGGCTATTTCAGCCCCAGTATGCCCATTGGCCTTGATGTAATCCGTCAGCTGCGAAAAAAAACCTCCTTGGAGTTTGATGTGCATTTGATGGCAAATTCCCACGACTATTTTGTGGATGAACTTCTGGATATTGGAGTGCAACAGCTTGTGTTCCATGGGGAGTGCGAGCCTCATATTGACAATCGGCTGAATATGATTCGAGCCCGCAAAGTGCGAACGGGTCTTGCCATGCGCCCTGCCACCTCTTTGGAAAGCCTTGATTATGTGCTGGAAAAGTGCGACACTGTGCTTTTAATGCTTATTAATCCGGGCTATGCCAGCAGCAAGGCAGAGCAGCAGGTGGAATATGCCGACCGGAAAATACGTGAGCTTAGGAGTCTGATAACAGAGCGTGGCCTTGAAACAAAAATCGAAATTGACGGGCGAGTGTCTCCGCAAAATATTAAGGATTACGGCAGGGGCATTGTGGATATTTTTGTTGCAGGAAGCACCTGTATCCAGCGGGATAACATTTCGGAAAGTGTTCAAAAACTATTTGAACTGCGTAAGGCGCTTATTGGAGGCGATGAGCATGAAAGAGCCTAGTTACGGCGAAATTCGTGATTTGGTGCTGGGGGAGCTGAATATATCTTTGGCTGCCGTTGGGGAGGAAGAAATCGAACAGTTAATCGACATTGTTTTAAGCTCCCGAAGAGTGTTTTTTGTGGGCGTGGGAAGGGTTATGCTGTCTTTGCAGGCCATTGCAAAGCGTTGGGCACATCTTGGCATAGACACTCACCTTGTGGGAGAAATCACAGAGCCGGCCATTACAAAGGACGATGTCTTGATTGTTGGCTCCGGCTCGGGAACAAGCTTTTTTCCCGCAGGGATTGCGCAAATCGCCCATAAACAGGGGGCAAAGATTGTCCATATCGGCTCGAACCCCAACAGCGGCCTTCGGGACATTGCCAGTCTTATGGTACGTATTCCTGTGCGCACCAAATATTATCTGGAGGATGAAATTGACTCTGCACAGCCTATGACAAGCCTTTTTGAGCAGAGCCTTTTGCTCTTGGGGGACATTGTCGCCAAAATGATAATCCAGCGGCGCAACCTTGACATGAAAGCGCTTTGGCAGCACCATGCTAATTTAGAATAAGGCGTAATTAACAAAACCTGACACAGTTTGCATCAAATAAGCCGCTCCCAAAAGTCGCCATAAAGGGGATAGACTAACAGCTTGGGGGCTGTGGAAGTAAAAAGTTAGGAGATAAAATTATATGAAACGCTCAGAAATTAATGCTGTTATAAAAAAGTTTGAAGCTCTGATGGTAAAATACAGCTTTGCCCTGCCGCCTTTTCTCTCCTTTACGCCTGAAGATTGGCAAACAAAAGGACATGAATACGACGAAATTCGTGATAATATGCTGGGTTGGGACGTTACAGACTATGGCTTGGGAAACTTCGACACTCTAGGCCTAGCGCTTATTACCCTTCGCAACGGCAATGTGAAAAACCCGAAGTACACAAAGACCTATGCAGAAAAGATTATGATGTGTGATGAGGGTCAGGTTTCCCCCATGCATTTTCATTGGACAAAGATGGAGGATATAATTAACAGGGGCGGAAACGACATTATCTATAAGCTCTATAACGCAGACCGTGAAACTGAACAGCTTGCCGATACTGACGTGGAGGTTTTTCAGGATGGCCGCCGATATATGGTTCCTGCAGGCCAAGAAATTGTCCTGCGCTCCGGTGAAAGCCTCACCTTATACCCCTACTGCTATCACGAGTTTAAAATTCCCAAAAACGGCAGGGGGCCTGCCCTTATTGGGGAGGTTTCCATGTGTAACGACGATAACACAGACAACCGCTTTCTGGATTTTCTTGGCCGCTTCCCCACAATTGAGGAGGACGAGCCGCCTTATAGGTTGCTATGCACAGAATATCCTGCCGTAAAATAGCCATGAAAAAGATATTAAATTATGGTTCTTTAAATATTGACATGGTTTTTTCTGTGGAGCATTTTGTAAGAGCGGGAGAGACTATATCGGCAAAGGAAGTCAACATCTTTTCCGGTGGAAAGGGCCTAAACCAATCCATTGCAATAAGTCGTGCAGGGGCAAAGGTTTGCCATCTGGGAAAAGTGGGGTCGGATGGTGTTTGGCTTTCCGAGCTTTTGAAAGAAAATGGGGTAAACACAGACTTTGTCAGCACAAAAGGTTCTCTTACGGGCACGGCAATGGTACAAGTTTCCCAACAAGGGGATAATTGCATCATAATCAATCATGGCGCCAATGGGGAAAATACGGCGCAGGAGCTAAGTCTTGCCCTTTCAGGTTTTGGAAAAGGGGATATCTTCCTTGTCCAAAACGAAACTAACGAGCCGGAAGCTGCCATTGACGCCGCCATAAAAAAAGGTATGGAAGTTGCGCTGAACCCCTCGCCCATAGATGAAAACGTTAAAAAAATGAACTTGAATAAAATAACATACTTATTCTTAAACGAAATTGAAGGGGAGGCTCTGTCAGGCCAAAGGGAGCCGAAGAAAATATGCGCCGCTCTGCTGGAGAGATATAGCAAGCTTAAAATAGTGCTAACCCTTGGGGAAAATGGTGTGCTTTATAAGGATGCCGACACAGAAGTTTATGAAAAGGCTGTTCCTGTTAAGGCTGTGGATACAACAGCCGCAGGGGATACCTTTACAGGATATTTTCTGGCTGAAATGGTGCTTACAGGCAAGGTGGAAAAAGCGCTTAAGCAGGCAACAATCGCCTCCTCAATAACGGTTTCACGCAGGGGAGCGGCAAAATCAATCCCCTTTCGGAAGGAAGTAAACGCATTTGGGAAGTGATGGAGCATGAATGGCAGCACAAGCCGTATATGGTTCCACTTTCTGTTGCTTTTGCTCCAGTTGGGGCAAATTTCGGCGCAAACAACGATATAACAACAGAAAATCCCTACTCCAAGAGCGGAGTAGGGATTTTTCTTTCGGCATAAGATATAGATGCTGGGCAAGCTCACTTTTCCTCGGCTATTTTATCCGCAAGCTCGTTTAGATAGAGCCAGCGCTCCATTTTTTCCTCCAATTGACTATCCAAAAGCTCTTTTTCCTCCATAAGTTCCTGAAGTCTTATATAATCGCTGGCGGCATCCTCCATCAGCGTATCAAGCTCTTTAAGCTTTTCCTCCAGAGCGGCAATCTCGGCATCGATGCTCTCGTATTCACGCTGTTCGTTGAAAGAAAACCGGAGCCTTTTTGTGGAAACCTGTCTTGTCTTTTCCGAGCGCTCTACTGCTTTGGCAGGAGCTTGTTCAGGGGCATTTTGCTCCCAATATTCGGAATAGGAGCTTAGAAACTTTTCAACCACTCCGTCACCGGTGAAGGCAAACAAAGTGTCTGCCACCTTATCCAAGAAATATCTGTCATGGGAAACGACCATAACAGCGCCCCCAAAATCCTCAAGGTAATCTTCTAGTATGTTTAGAGTTTGGATATCAAGGTCGTTGGTCGGCTCGTCCAAAAGCAGAACATTTGGCGCCTGCATTAAAATTCCGCACAAATAAAGTCTCCTGCGCTCTCCGCCGGACAGACGGCCGATTGTGTTCCACTGCATATCCGGTGTAAACAGATATTTTTCAAGCATCTGGGAGGCCGAAAGACTGCCCCCTGCTGTCTCAATCTCGCCGGAAATTTCTTTGATATAGTCAATAACCCGACATTTCAAATCCATCTCTGCCGTATCCTGAGAAAAATAGCCTAGCTTAACAGTATCACCCAGCACAACTGTGCCGGAATCCGGCATAAGCTTTCCTGCAATGATTTCTAGCAAAGTTGATTTTCCGCAGCCGCTTTTTCCGACTATGCCAATTCTGTCGTCACGCTGAAGCATATGGCTAAAATTTCTGATAAGTCCCTTTCCGTCAAAGCTAATTGAAATATCATCAATCTCCACCGTCTTTTTACCAAGTCTGGTGGAAAGGGGCACAAGCTCAAGCTTCGTGGCCTCCACAGGGCCGTCCTGCTCACTTAGGGCTTCAAAGCGGGCAATCCTCTCCTTGCTTTTTGTGCCACGGCCACGAGGACCTCGGCGAAGCCATTCAAGCTCACGGAGCAGGGTGCTTTGCCTTTTGCGCTCGCTGCTCAAAGCCATTTCCTCACGCTGGGCCTTAAGCTCCAGATACGACGAATAGTTCGCCTCATAGCCATACAGCCGCCCGCCGTCGATTTCAACAATTCGGTTCACCACCCGCTCCAGAAAGTAGCGGTCATGAGTCACCATAACAATGGCACCGGCATATTTGCCAAGATAGCTTTCAAGCCACTGGACCATATCGAGGTCGAGATGGTTTGTTGGTTCATCCAGAAGCAGTACATCGCAGGGTTGTATAAGCGCCCTTGCAAGGGCCATACATTTTCGCTGACCGCCGGACAAATTGCCCACAGGCTGGTTAAACTCTGTGATGCCAAGTTGTGTGAGAATACGCTTTGCTTCAAATTCCTTGCTCTCCCGCAGCAAGGGGTTGTGGGAAAACATATGCTCCAAAACCGTCATTTCTTCATGGCAGATAGGGTTCTGCGGCAGATATTCAACACGAACGCCCGAATACCTTGTCACTACACCATCGTCTGGTGTTTCTTCGTGGGCGAGAATACGCATAAAGGTTGATTTGCCGCTTCCGTTTGCCCCGATGATGCCAATTCTGTCGCCTCGGTCTATATAGAGGCAGACATCATCCAGAAGTCTTTTTTCACTATAACTTTTTTTAACTTTTTCTACGGAAAGCAGCATATTCGTCCCTACCTCATAAATTTTATATATTAATATC
>JAAYFX010000124.1 GCA_012728025.1 Clostridiales bacterium | reverse complement strand
TCTACAATCATCATCAACAAACGCCTATTAGTGCTTTAATTTACCAACAATATCTGTCTGAAGCCTTTAACACAGAAAGTTTAGCTATCGGTGGCGGTATTTCTGCCATGCCCAGTGTTCATGTAGCATTAGCTACCCTGTTTGCACTTGGCAGTTTTTCAATTAACAAGTGGTTTGGCTATGTAATGAGCTTTTATGCGCTTTTTATATGGCTTAGTTCTGTTTATCTAGGATGGCATTATTTTATTGATGGCTTGATTTCTTTTATTTTAGTTTTATTTTTTTGGACATGGCTACTAGTTTTAGAAAAAAAATCAAAACTAAAATCATAATCGCTGCTTAATGTTACAAAGCAAACCAATGGAGAATGTGACGTGAAATTAACTATCTTAATGCCCTGTCTAAACGAAGCTGAAACACTGGGCATTTGCATAAAAAAAGCCAATGACTGGTTAAGCAGGAGCGGTATAGATGGCGAGGTTTTAATTGCGGATAATGGCAGCACAGACGGTTCTCAAAAAATAGCGCAAAAAAATGGGGCACGTGTGGTTGATGTACCTGTTCGGGGTTATGGTTCTGCTTTGTATCATGGATGCCTCTCCGCTCAAGGAGAGTACATCATTATGGGAGATTCAGATAACTCATATGATTTCAGCAACCTGGATGTTTTTGTACAGAAATTAGACCAAGGGTATGATTTGGTAATGGGCAATCGTTTCCTTGGAGGGATTGCACCTAGAGCCATGCCATGGAAAAATAGATATATTGGTAATCCTGCTCTTACTTTTATTGGACGTGCATTATTTAAGTGTCCCGCAAAAGATTTTCATTGTGGATTGCGTGGGTTTACAAAAGACGCTTTTTTGCGTATGGACCTACGAACAACAGGTATGGAGTTTGCTTCGGAAATGGTTATTAAGGCCAATCTTTGTGGCATGAAAATAGCAGAAGTTCCTACAACGCTATCAAAAGACGGGCGCTCGCGTCCGCCACATTTAAGACCTTGGCGAGATGGATGGCGCCACCTTCGCTTCATGTTGCTTTTTAGCCCTCGCTGGTTATTTTTAATCCCCGGAATAATAATTTTTATACTAAGTTCGGTTTCTTATTTTCTATTATTAGGAAACCCTTTAAAAATTGGAAATATAACTTTTGATATCCACACTCTTTTTTATGCTCAAACCGGAATGACACTCGGTTTACTTTCAATTATATTGGGCATAGCCGTAAGAATGTTTGGTATTCGTGAGGGTCTACTGCAAGACCATCAATTGCTTTTTTGGGTACGTAAAACACCAATATTGGAAATTGGTAGTGTTTTAGGCTTTTTGCTTATACTGATTGGAGTTTACCTGGGTTTTGAGCTTTTGTCTGATTGGGGTAGCAAGGATTTTGGCCAATTAAATTACGGTGAACTATTAAGATCCGTCAGTTTATCCACTCTTCTTATTAGCTTTGGTGGTATTGCTTTTTTGGGATCATTGATTATGGGATTCCTGACTTTACCAACAAGAAGAAGTTAAAATTACGAATGTATGAATAGTACGTTATATACCCATGTTGCAGGAAACGGACGTGTCCCGTTGAGTGATTAAGGCAGTATGCATTCCCACGCGGAGGGGTGTCAGGCGAAGCCTGACGGGGTGGT
>JAAYFX010000123.1 GCA_012728025.1 Clostridiales bacterium | reverse complement strand
CTCAAGTAAGTATTTGTAAGTAAGATGGCATAGTCCACCGTTGCTCCAAGCTGAACTGTGCTTATAACCAAATAACCCAAAAAGTTAATGGGAGTAGCTGTAAAATAAGGGATTGACAGGTTAATCCATATGCCGGCTTCAATGGTAAGCACCAGAATAAAGGGCAGTATTGCCGATTTAAAGGTTATAAGCAAAACAACAAAAATTGCGATAACGGCAATCCAATTGACAAGCACATTATCCTTTTGAACAATATCTTTCATGTCATATAAGTTGGCGCTTTGACCAAGGGTGTAAAAATCATCCCCGTAGTACCTTTTTGTTATTTCGTTTATGCTTTCCACTGCGTTAAAGGCCACATCCCCTTCCGCCGCCGTATCCGTGTACGCAATAATGCGGGCGTAGTTTTCAGAGTAAAACTGTCCTGTGATGTCATCCCCCAGATATTCCGGCGGAATGGCAGCCCCAACATTTGCGGCATATGCCATAATGCTTGTTATATGGTCAAGCTCACAAAGTTCATTACAGAGCATTTCTTCTTTGGCCGTCTCGCCCTTGGGAACAAGAATTGCCATAACGGTGGATTTGCCGAACTGCTCTTCAATTGCAAGCGTGTCCCTTCCATAGCGGGTGTTGGGGTCTATGGTTTCATTCCCATAGAGAAAATCGGTTTTTCTCTGGCCTAAAAAGGTGGGAACAAGCAAAATAGTAACTATAAGTACTGCTGGAATTGCAACCTTAGATAAGACCTTGTTGATATTTCCAAAGTCAGGCATAAATGCCCTATGCTGGGTTTTGTCAATGAGTTTGTAGGTGCTTAGTATAAGTGCCGGCAGGAAAACCATAACTGAAATAAAGCTGAAAATAATGCCCTTGGCTAGACTTATGCCCAAGTCGGCCCCTATACCAAAGTTCATAAATAAAAGAGCTAAAAACCCAAACAAGGTGGTTGCGGCGCTGGCCGCCACGGTGGACATGGATTCTTTCATGGCATACCCCATGGCCTTATTAACGTCTGCACACTTTTTTCTGTGGTCCTGAAAACTGTGGAGCAGGAAAACAGCATAGTCCAGTGAGCAGGCCAATTGCAAAATCGGGCTTATTGAGTTTGTCATAAAGGAAATTTCACCAAAAATAATGTTTGTTCCCATATTTATGACTATTGAGATGCCAATAGCAAGGAGAAACAACAAAGGTTCAAGCCAAGATGTCGTTGATAAAATCAATATGAGTATAATGACGGGCAATAAAATAGCAAAGGCTTTTATAACGGTTGATGCGGTGGTTTCCCGTATAAAAACCAAGGCAGGAGCATCACCTGTAAGGGCGTTATCATCACCAATCAAACTTAATATTTCATTACAGGCCTCTTTCTCCAAGCCCTTGGCAATTGTTATGGAGAATAAAGCCTTATCGTCTTTATAAAAGCCTTCAATAATCTCTTTATCGCCCATTTCAAGAGTTTGGCTTATGTCCATCACATCATCCAGCCACATAACCTGCGTAACGCCCTCTATGGCCAGAAGCTTTTCCTTATACTCAAAAGCTTCCATAAGGGAAACGTTTTCAAGCATAAGGCTTGCATTTGGCATGGATTCTGAAAATTCGTTTTCCATAATTTTAAGAGCTTGAGTGGACTGAGCATCCGAAGGCAGATAATCAACCATGTTATAGTTGACATCTACGAAGAAAAAAAGAAAAAGGCACACCACAGAGATGATTGCAAATGTGGTGATAACCGACTTTTTATGCCTAATAATGACACTTGAAAACTGATTCATATAAATCCCCTTATTTCTGTATTGCAAGCTGTATCGTATTATATTATAATAGACACAGTGTTGGGTTACAACCATCATTGCCCTGTAAAATGGTCTGATGCCCAACAGGTGAAATAAAAAGTGATGGATTACAGTGAATGGGGTGTGCCTATGGAAAAGAAAAAAATAGACCAGCGGGTCAGACTGACGCAAAGCCTTTTAAAAAACGCATTGGTGCAGCTTATGCAGGAGCAGCATATATCCAAGATTTCTATAAGGGCTATATGTGAGGTTGCTGATATAAACCGCAGCACTTTTTATGTGCATTATTCTAATCAATATGACCTCCTGCATAAAATTGAACAGGAGGTTCTGGATAATCTTAATAAGCATTTAAGCAATCAGTCTTTAGATGAAAGCCATCCTATATCCGTACAGGTTTTGACCAAGATTTTGGATTATGCTAAAGATAATGTTGAGCTGTTCAAAGCCCTGCTCAGTGAAAACTGTGATTTTACTTTTCAAAAAAACCTGATGGAACTTGCTCAGGTTATATCTGACCAACAAAATCAAGCCTTTGATGAGAGAACTCAAGAATATATAAAGCTCTTTGGATTTACCGGCATTATCAGTATGCTGCAAAAATGGCTCCATGACGGCACAAAAGAATCACCGGCGCAAATGGCGGAATTTATCATACAGATATACTATTACGGGATAAACAGCTTAAATAAAGATTCTCTCAAACAATAGCTTAT
>JAAYFX010000122.1 GCA_012728025.1 Clostridiales bacterium | reverse complement strand
CCAGGAGTTGGCTGCCGATACCCTGCTTGCGATAAGCAGAGATTACCTCGAGCAAAGGAATATAGGCTGAAAGTATGCCGTCACTTATAATAGTAATAAAGCCTATAATTTGATTTTTCTCATTATCAATGGCCACGATGGACTTAAAACTGTTTTTTAAAATTTTTCGATGTGTGTCTTTATCAGGATGCTGGGGCCAGCCTTCAAAGAAACCATCTGCCAGTTCCAGTTGATCCAGTGCCTGGCAATATATTTGATAATTGATCATAATCTATCCTCACATGTAACTGAGATGTCCGGCATCGGATCTTCCTTGCGGATCTAACCGACATAATTAGTCAATCGCAACCGACATAATTTGGCAAAAAACTACCTTTACAAGAACACCTTTTTAAAGCAAAGATTCAACGGAATCTCTGAAGGCTAATTGATATTCAGACCAGATACCTGGCACCGGATCTTCCTGACTAATTGTCACCCAAGCTGTACTTCATACCGGGAGAGAAGGGTAGATATTTTATATCATCACGTGCAGCCAAAATGTCTATGGCTCTTTGGCCGGTGCAATGCGATAATGCAAGACTGGAAATACCTGCTTCAACCATCAGATCAATAGTTTCTGTAATTTCAGATTCGCTGAAATCCATCAGGTGGGCGCCACCAAAAACTGTCAGTATATCTTTATTAAAGCGTTGCTTTACCGTATGGATAATATTGAGGATGCCCGGGTGGGAACAGCCCAGTATCAGATGTAAGCCTTTCTTGCCTTCTACGACTAAAGCGATCTCATCCGGGAAAGAATCAGCAATAATTTCACCATCATGGTCACGCACAAATTTCTTGGGAATTTTGCTGGCATAAGGCCGGTTGAAATTAGTAATGAGGTGGAGGCCGGGGTATATTTCCATATCCTCCTTGACCTCTATGACAGAGTAGCCCTGGTCGCTTAGATAATCACGATCCAGGTGGGAACCGATATACATTTTTTCGTCATTCGTCTGAGAATACTTGGGGTCAAAAAAATACTGTCCTAGATAAATGGTCTTTCCGGCAGGCTCTCCGGGATAAGTCCTAAGCCCTGTAGTGTGGTCGTAATGGGCATGACTTAGAATAATAGCGGAAAGATCGGCCAGGTCCAGGCCCAGACTCTCTGCATTTTCCCAGGTTTTCTCGCTTTGTCCCGTGTCAAAAAGTATTTTTATACCCTTGTAGTTAAGATAGGCACTTAAAGCGTGTTCCGAACAAAGGGTCGGATCCGAAGATGGGGCGTTATCCATTACAGAAATAAGTTCAATCATCTACATGGCTCCTTTTTCACTTCATGCTTCAATCTTACCAGCAAATCCGAAGGCGGTTGGTGTTTAGAAGCCAAAGCTTAGCAACTGAGCTGCCTGGCACCACAGCTCACCACATTTCAATAGAGAGCATTCAGACAATAATGCAAGTATGCCCGGAATCGTATATAGTATCGAGCGGAAAAGCAAAATGATTGCAGGTATGTTTTATGGAAGTTAATCAGCAAAACCAATTAGGAACTAAAAATATTCGTAAATTACTTCTCAGTATGTCTCTGCCTGCTATTGCAGCACAGCTTGTAAACATTTTATACAATATGATCGACAGAGTTTATATTGGGCATATTCCGGAAGTGGGGGCTACTGCTCTGACTGCAGTAGGTGTGACTATGCCGATCATTATAGTCATAGCGGCATTTGCTGCCTTAGTCAGCATGGGCGGCGCGCCCAGGGCTTCAATCATGATGGGAAGAGATGACACAGCCGGAGCCGAAAAGATACTTGGAAATTGCACAAGTGCCTTGGTACTTCTTTCAATTGTCCTGACAGTCGGAGTTCTTTTATTCGGGGAGAACTTATTAATGGCTTTCGGAGCCAGTGAAAACACTATCGGATACGCCTTGGATTATTTAAACATCTATGCCATAGGAACAATCTTTGTGCAGCTGGCTTTGGGTCTCAATGCGTTTGTCACTGCACAAGGCTTTGCTAAGGTCAGTATGTATACGGTATTGGTAGGGGCGATACTGAATATTATACTGGACCCTGTTTTCATCTTTGCTTTTAAAATGGGAGTAAAAGGCGCAGCTCTGGCAACTGTTATCTCACAAGGAGTGTCTGCGCTATGGGTTTTTAAATTCCTCACAGGAAATAAAAGCATACTGAAAATTAAAAAAGAATATCTGAGAATTGATTTCAAAGTACTTTTGCCCTGTCTGGCATTAGGATTGGCACCCTTTATAATGCAATCTACAGAAAGTATCTTAGCGATAGCCTTTAATACATCTTTGTTGAAATACGGCGGAGATTTGGCCGTAGGTGCTATGCCCATTCTCACCAGTGTGATGCAGTTTTCAATGCTTCCTTTAATAGGACTGACTCAGGGGGCCACCCCGATTATCAGTTACAATTATGGAGCTGAAAATGCTAAGAGAGTTAAAGAAGCATTTTACTTATTATTGAAGGTGGCATTGCTTTATTCAGTGGGATTATGGGCCATCATTATGCTGGCTCCGCAAATATTTGCAAAGATCTTCACTCCAGATGCCGTGTTAATCAGTATCACTATGAAATCAATGAGGATTTACATGGCGGCTTCTCTGTTATTCGGAATTCAAATCAGTTGCCAGCAAACTTTTATAGCTTTGGGAAATGCAAAGACTTCAGTTTTTTTAGCTATTTTGCGTAAAATAATTCTACTGATACCGTTGATATATGTATTGCCGAATTTCTTTCAAGATAAAATCAGTGCAGTGTTTTTGGCAGAACCGGTAGCGGATGTTATTGCCGTTACTGTAACCGGTATATTGTTTGCCGCACACTTCAAGAGTGTCTTGAAGGAACTGGAGGTTAAAAAACTTCAAATTACGGGATGATGGAAATATTTTATCCGGTTAAAGCTGATGTTGGTCAACTTAGTGTTTTACCTACCGGCTTTCTTGGCCGGACCATCGTATAGTAGGCACGCTGTGAAAATAAATCCAATGTAGCTTAATAACTGAGGCGCCTGGCACCGCTTTTATATTCCCGATTATATGGAATGGGATTCCCGATTATATGGAATGTATGATTCTGAACCCGGGATTATGCAT
>JAAYFX010000373.1 GCA_012728025.1 Clostridiales bacterium | reverse complement strand
CTTGCGGCATGGCTCCCCCGTGTACAAAACGGGCACCGCCGACAAAGTGAAAACGGTTGGCTCCCTTGGGAATCCAGAAACGGGTATCCGAAGTTGTGCTGGCAGTATCCCGTGTTGAGCCCTGCCAGATGCCGCTGGCTTCCGGCAGTTCGCTACCGATCACATAGCGCTTTTTGCTTTTGAGCGTGTTGGCCGGTTTGTCTACCAGGGCTGTGCGATCAGCAGCTTCCAGCTTGCTCATCTGGAACAGGAAGCCGTGGTCAGCGGTGATCAGCACGGTGCTGGTGTTGAAGTGCATCAGGATCTTGCGGGTCAGTTCCGTCAGCTCCTCAATGGCCAGCTCAACCGCCTTGAAAGTCTCGGTCTCAGTGGATGCGCTGTCGCCACGGGCATCCACCACGTTGTGATAGACATACAGCAACTGCTGGTTGCGCAGCGCTTCCCGGCCCTGATCACGTGACCAGCCTTTGACGTCTTCAGCGGTTACCGCAATACCGCCATGGTTTTGCAAAATACGGTTACGGGCGGCACTGCCTTTGCTGGACAGTCCATCGACAAACACGTCATCACCGATGCCGTCACGATATTCCAGCGTGTTGTGGGGCAGCAGCGAGGCCATGCCCAGCGTGGTATAGCTGGGCAGCACACCCAGCTGGCTACCCAGCTGGGCTTCGTTGTAGCGCTTGGCGTTGATCCGCTCTACCAGCTCGACCGCCGCTTCATAGCGGAAGGCGTCGCTGATAATCACGGCGATACGTTTATTGCGTACCGGGTCCTGACGCGGAACGACCCATTCATCAAAGAAACGCTGTTGTGCGGGTATATTCGGCAGTGACCAGTGTTGCAGGCGTTGCTCGGCTTCCAGGTTTTCACCCCAGCTGCGGCTGAGCTGGTCCAGATACCAGTTGGCGTAACATTGCTCGACCTGCTCATCCAGAGACTTCAGTATCTCGACATGGGCGTTTTGCGAAGCTGCACAGTAGTGACGATACGCCTGGTCGAAACGGTACAGCGTGCTGGTATACGCCTGATACAGCTCGGCACAGCTGGCAAAGTGCAGGCCGTCCGCGTATTGACGGCGCAGGCCGAACAGGTCGATGGCAGCCAGCAGCGCCTGGTAGAGCGAGCGGTAGAGGCGGCGGACTGCATCATCCTTGTGCCGCGACGCCCAAAAACCATCCAGCCGTTGGGCAATCACTTCGGAAAACACGTCCAGATCACGGCGTTCGGCATGTGGAACGGCCTGCGCCAGATCTGTGAGGATGCGGCGCTCGACCGCTTCAAAGGTAGCCACGGGCGCGAGCGTTTCAACACTCAAGCCCTGCAAGCGTTCTTCGATACGCAGATGTTTGGCAACCCAGCTGGATACCTCGTCATAGGCAGGGTAAAAACGGGAGCTATCCCGCCAGCGGGACAGAAAAGCCCGCGAAGTTGCCCGGGCGCTGGCACTGGGAATCGCAATACTGGTAGCCCATTGAGGAATCTCGCCAATACTTTCGCAAAAGCCGGTTGCCAGTAGACGAATCAGCAGGTTGCCAAACGAGATAGGAGCAGTGCCGGCCAGTTCTTCGTCTGTTGCGGGGTAACCCACCTCGCTGCGCAGGGCCAGCAAAAAGCTGCCTTGCAGGCCATAGCGACATATCCGCTCGATGGCGGCCGGG
>JAAYFX010000121.1 GCA_012728025.1 Clostridiales bacterium | reverse complement strand
TCATTATACGGGCGCCGACCTTTGGAATATACGGCTCGGGAACTTTGAAAACATCACCGTGTATGCCGTTAAAACGGTTTGCGATGTCACGGCAAATTTCCACGTGTTGTTTTTGGTCGCCCCCAACAGGGACAAGGTCTGTCTGATAAAGGAGAATATCCGCCGCCATAAGGGCTGGATAAGTGAAAAGGCCGGCGTTTACATTTTCGGCGTTTTTAGAGCTTTTATCCTTAAATTGAGTCATACGGGACAACTCTCCAAACATTGTGTAGCAGTTTAAAACCCATGCCAGCTCCGCATGGGCGGGGACATGGCTTTGGATGAATATAGTATTTTCTTCAGGGTCAAGGCCACAGGCGATATATTGGGCAAGCTGCTCAATGGTGCGGCGGCGCAGCTTTGCCGGCTCTTGACGGCTTGTTATGGAATGCATATCTACTATGCAGTAGTAGCAGTTATAGTCATCAGAAAGACGCACCCAGTTTTTTAAAGCACCAAGGTAAGAGCCAAGGGTAAGCTCCCCCGAGGGCTGGATGCCGCTGAAAATAGTTTTTTTGATTGATTTTTCGTCCATTATATCCTTCCTTCCTTAATCTCTCGGCCTTAAGCCCAGCTCTGCGGCAAGAGCGGCAAATCCGGACAGTGCTCCCTCGATGGTTTTTGTGCCGACACAATAGGCTATGCGGACATAACCCGAGCAGGCAAAGGAGGAGCCGGAAACCACAAGGATATTATATTTTTTTGCCATTTTAACAAACTCCTTATCATCACAGGGAGTTTTAAGCCACATATAAAAGGCGCCCTGTGGGTAGGCGCAGTCAAAGCCCGCAGCCTGAAGTCCATTATAAAGAAGCTTTCTGTTTGCATCATAAGAGGCAATGTCGGTGCTTTCCTCAAGGCATTTTGCAACGGCTCTTTGCATAAGGGAAGGAGCGTTTACAAAGCCGAGAATACGGTTTGCTATGCCGGCGGCATCGAACACCAGAGAAAAATCATGAAGCTCCGAGGGGATGACAAGATAGCCTATGCGCTCGCCGGGAAGGGAGAGGGACTTTGACCATGAATAGCCCACTATGGTATTTTTGTAATAATGGGTCAGCCAAGGCACTTTAGCCCCATCATAGGCAAGCTCTCTGTATGGCTCGTCGGAAATAAGGAAAATGGGGTGATTGTACTTTTCCTGCATTTCGTTTAGCATGGCGGCAATTTTCTTTATGGTGTCTTCAGAGTAGATGACTCCGGTGGGGTTATTTGGTGAATTTATAATAATGGCCTTTGTTTTTTCCGTTACAAACTTTGCAATTTCATCTGCATTAGGCTGAAAATCTTCGGAATGGGCGGGAACTACAACAAGTTTTCCCCCATAGTTTGAAACGTAGTTTCCGTATTCAAGGAAAAAGGGCGCAAGAACAATGACCTCGTCATCGGGATTTATAAGGGTTTTTAAGGCTACGTTAAGCCCGCCGGCGGCTCCGGCTGTCATGATAATGTTTCCCCCTGTAAAATCCGTATCAAAGCGGTGGTTTAAGGATTTTGCCAAAGCCTCACGTACATCGGGAAAACCTGCATTGGGCATATATCCATGGACAAGACTTGGCTCATCCTGCTCCAAAACCTCGACAATAGCGGTTTTAACCCTGTCCGGAGCGGGGAAATATGGGTTGCCAAGGCTAAAGTCATATACGTTTTCAGCACCGTGGATGGCAGCAAGGCGGCGGCCTTCTTCGAACATTTCACGCACAGCACTGTTTTTTTGTGTAAGGGCAAACATTTTTTCGGAAATACAGTTATTCATAAGATATACCTCTGCGATTATTATTACTTATTCTCTAATTTTTCATTCTAACACGTTTTAGCCACCCTTGACAATCCCCGCAAGGTAAAATATTATATTGTTGCATCATAATTGCAAAGCGGAAGGAGCTTTTTATAAATGGATATGAAGTGGTTTGAGGATATGGAAGCGGCAATACCAAGGGGAGAGGTTCGCACAAGATTTGCCCCCAGCCCCACAGGATATATGCACGTGGGAAACCTTCGCACAGCCCTTTACACTTACCTTATTGCAAGAAAAAACAAGGGGAAGTTTATCCTTCGCATAGAGGATACAGACCAAGGCAGACTTGTGGAGGACGCTTTGCAGGTCATATACAAAACCATGCATGACTGCGACCTTAACCACGACGAAGGCCCCGACATCGGCGGGCCGGCAGGTCCTTATATCCAGACAGAGCGTAAGGATATTTACGAAAAATACGCAGAGCTTCTTTTGGGAAAAGACGGGGCCTACCGCTGCTTTTGCAAAAAGACTGAGGCTGAAAAAGAAGGGGAGGCTGATTTTACAAAGCATAAAGACCCCTGCTCACTTCTTTCCCGTGAGGAATCTGATAAAAAAGCCTTGCAGGGCGAGGCCTTTGTAATCCGCCAGAGAATACCCCAAGAGGGGACAACCACCTTTTACGATGAGATTTTTGGTGAAATCACCGTTCCCAACGACACTTTGGACGAAAATGTTCTTATAAAATCCGACGGCTTGCCAACTTATAACTTCGCCAATGTCATAGACGACCACCTTATGGGCATAAGCCATGTGGTAAGGGGCAGCGAATATCTTGCATCTACACCTAAATACAACCTTTTGTATGAAGCCTTCGGCTGGGAAGTGCCGAAGTATATACACTGCTCACCGGTTATGCGTGACCACCAGAATAAAATGTCCAAAAGACATGGCGACCCCAGCTATGAGGACCTTTTAGCTCAGGGTTATCTAAGCGAGGCCATTGTTAACTATGTGGCTCTTTTGGGCTGGAGCCCCGGAGGAGAAAGGGAAGTTTTCTCTCTGGATGAGCTGTGTGAGGTGTTTGACATTTCGGGCATCTCAAAATCTCCTGCTATTTTTGATATTGAAAAGCTCACTTATTTTAATACGGAGTATATAAAGGCTCTATCTGCCGAGGACTTTACAAAGCTTGCGGAAGGCTATATACGGCAGAGCATCAAAAACCCCGACATTGACATTTTAGCCTTTGCACCCCTTTTGCAGCCCCGTACGGAAAAACTTACGGATATACCCGAAAAGATTGACTTTTTTGACAGTCTTCCGGAATATGGCGCCGAGCTTTTTGTGAACAAAAAGTCTAAAACCGACGAAAAGGTTTCACTGGAAATGCTGAAAGCTGCCCTGCCGGTTCTTGAAGGATTGCTTGTCTGGGATGACGAGGGCATCCATGGAGCAATGGTGGGCCTTGCCGAAAAGCTGGCTGTTAAAAACGCCGCCGTCATGTGGCCTGTGCGCATAGCCGCAGCCGGAAAAGCCGTAACCCCCGGCGGAGCTGTGGAGATTTGCCGCATACTGGGCAAACAGGAATCTTTAAGGAGAATCAAGATTGCCATAGACAAGCTTTCGTGATTTATTTGCCGTAAAAATGACATAAGAAAAAATTGTCACATTTAAAACGCCCCGATTGTGGAAACATAGCCACAAAAGGGGTGTTTTCATATGAAAAAAAGAACAGCGATAACAATAATTACTTTGCTCTCCATAGTTGCTGTGGCGGCAAGTGCAGTTTCAGTGGTTTCTATAAACAGATGTATAAAGAACGACAGGTATATAGCCACTAACTACCGTCACGCCTTTGAAGAACTTGTCACCGGAGTTACAGACCTTGACAACGCTTTGAAAAAGAGTGTTCTCGTCACCTCGTCAGGAATGGCGGGAGCTGTTTGCAGCGAGGTGTTTGCAAAGGCGCAAACAGCAGATATGGCAATGGGAATTTTGCCTTTTTCCTCAACAGAGCTTGAAAAGACCACTGCCTTCATAAATAAGGTGGGTGACTATGCCTTTTCCCTTTCTCAAAAGGCGGCTTCTGGGCAGGAGTTTACACAGGAGGAAAAGGAAAACCTAAAGTCCCTTTCCGATACAGCCTCGGTTTTGACAATGAACCTAAAGTCTATACAGGAAACTATGGGCAGCGGCCTTGTAAGTTTGGAGCAATACGAAAGAACTTTAAAAAGCTTTGATGAGCGTGAAGAGGAATTTATTCCCCAGACAGCAGGAGACAGCATGGGTGTGGCGGAAGCGGAGTTTCCCGAAATTCCGGCGCTTATCTACGACGGGCCTTTTTCCGAGCATATAGCGGATATACAACCACGAATGCTTGAGGGAAAAGATAAGATAGATAAATCTGAGGGCAGAAAGGCTGCCGCACGGTTTTTGGGGGTTAGAGCCGAGCAGGTTTATCCCACAGGGGAGGTAAAAGGAAAAATACCATCCTACACCTACGAAACCCAACTTGGAAACGCTAACGTCAGCGTAACGGTGAGTAAGGCTGGCGGCCTTGTGTATCAGGTTTTAAACTCCCGCTATGTTGAAACCGCCCAGCTTAG
>JAAYFX010000120.1 GCA_012728025.1 Clostridiales bacterium | reverse complement strand
TCCTCAGTCTTTGCTTAGTGACGCTCAGGCGCTGATGGGAGGTATTTCAGATGAGTGATTACATGAGGGAATATCAGCACTGGCTAGACAGCCCCGCCCTTTCGGAAAGTGAATGGAAAGAGCTGGACAGCATCAAAAATGATGAGGAAGAAATTAAAAGTCGGTTTTTTGCCCCCTTGGAATTTGGCACTGCCGGCCTTCGCGGCATTATGGGTTTGGGAATCCGCCGGATGAACAAGCACGTTATCTGCCATGTTACCCAGGCCTTTGCCGAGGTTATTGCCGCCGAGGGAGAAAATGCGAAATCTAAGGGTGTTGTCATCTGCTATGACTGCCGTGAAAGCAGCGAATATTTTGCCCGCAGCGCCGCCTCTATAATGGCGGCAAACGGCATTCATGTTCGTATTTTTGACGAGCTTCGGCCCACACCGGAGCTTAGCTTTGCCATTCGCAGATATAAGGCCATCGCCGGCATTAACATTACCGCCAGCCACAACCCTCGTGAGTATAACGGCTATAAGGTATACTGGTCGGACGGTGCCCAGCTTCCTCCGAACCATGCCGCTTCTGTGGCTAAGGTAATGAGTGAAATCGACATTTTTACAGGAATACACAAAATGGATTATGATAAGGCCGTCCAAGAAGGTCTTATTGAGATTATCGGCGCTGAAACAGATGAGGAGTTTTTGGAAAAGGTTCTTGCCCAATCCATAGACAGGGATGCCCTAAGTCGTGTTTCCGACGATTTTAAGATAGTTTATACTCCCTTCCACGGTTGCGGGCATAAGCTTGTTCCCGAGGCTTTGCACCGCCTTGGTGTACGCCATGTTTTGCCTGTTCCCGAGCAAATGGTTATAGACGGCTCTTTCCCAACAGTTAAAAGCCCCAACCCCGAGGAGCCAGACGGATTTTATCTTGCACTTGACCTTGCTGAAAAGGAAAACTGCAACCTTATCATAGGCACCGACCCAGACTGTGACAGGGTTGGCATTATGGCCAGAGACAAAGACGGCAATTTTGTTATGATTAGCGGAAACGAAATCGGCGTTTTACTGCTGGACTATATTATATCGGCCCGCAGGAGAAAAGGCAGCCTTCCGGAAAATGCGGCGGCCATAAAAACCATTGTTACCACCGAAATGGCTCGTGAGGTTGCAAACAGAAACGGCATACACATAGAGGACACCTTTACAGGTTTTAAGTTTATGGCTGAAAAGCTTGCCCAGTTTGAGCGTGAAAAAAGCTATGAGTATCTCCTTGCCTATGAGGAGAGCAATGGTTATATGATGGGCGATTATGTGCGGGATAAAGACGCTGTAACCGCTTCTATGATGATAGCCGAGATGGCAGCTTATTATCATAAAAAGGGCCAAAGTCTTTCTGACGCCATGGAAAGTCTTTACGAAAAATATGGATTTTACGGTGAAAAAACCCTTAACCTTATAATGCCGGGGCTTGACGGTCTGGAGAAAATGAAAAATCTTATGACTTCTCTTCGCAATGCCCCCCCCTCTGAGATTAGCGGTGTTAAAGTTCTGCGGGAGCGAGACTACGAAACCGGTAAGATAAGCGTTCCCAGCCTTGGCTATGTGGACAAAACCGAAATCTCCGGCTCTAATGTGCTTTATTTTGAGCTTGAGGATGAAAGTTCCTTTATCATACGTCCCTCTGGCACTGAGCCTAAAATAAAAATATACATCCTCGTCAAAGGTAAATCCAGAGACGACTGCAACGAAAAGCTTAAAAAATACGAGGAGTTTGCCCAAACTTTAGGTAAGTAGGGTTTTAGCACTGTAAAGTCTACTTGTTTGGCTAGTTTATCTTTGTAAAAATAAAGCAAGGAGAGGTTGTTTTCTCTCCTTGCTTCTTTTTGTAGTTTTGACGGACAGCTTATGAATACAAAAACAATGTCTTACTTTTTGTCAATATCGGCAGGCAGCTTTTCACTTTTGCCGTCTGTTTCCACTCCATCTTCAATCTTATCGTCCCTTATTACCCCGTTCTCTGTGTCCTTGTCTGTAACAATTCCGTCCTCGACATCAGGCACAACATCCTCATCCGGTATGATTTCACCTGTGGGAGTTGTGGTTACTATGGGGCTTACACTTGGCATTATTTCATTTTTACGATTTGTGCAGCCACAAAAGGCGGAAACGATTATAACAAGGGCCAAAAAGAGTATTGCGGTTTTCTTCATGAAAACACCTCCGGAAATTATTTCATCAATATTATTACCCTTTTGTTAAGCTTTATTAAAAAATAAATAACTTAACGCAATATTTTTAATTTTATAAAAAAGTTTAATGATATTTAATATTGATTATTTTTCCTATAATTGATATACTTGTTGTACGTCTAAAGAAAATTTATTTTACGGAGGTTTTATTCATGGAACTTAAAGGAACAAAAACATATGACAATCTCGCAACTGCTTTTGCCGGAGAAAGCATGGCACGGATGAAATATGATTATTTTGCCAGCAGGGCAAAAAAAGATGGATATGAGCAGATTTCCGCTATTTTCTCTGAAACCGCCGGAAACGAAAAAGAGCATGCAAAGCTTTGGTATAAATACATGAACGGCGGCTCCATAAGCGACACTATTACAAACCTTAAAAGTGCAGCAGAGGGCGAGCACGAGGAATGGACGGAGATGTATAAGGAATTTGCCGAAGTCGCCCGTGAAGAAGGTTTTATAGAAATCGCCGAGCGTTTTGAAGGCGTTGCAAAAATTGAGGCAGAACACGAAAAGCGCTACCTCAAACTTTTGGAAAACATTGAAAAAGGTCTGGTTTTTGCCCGAGAGGGTCAGCAGGTTTGGTTCTGCCGCAACTGTGGTCACCTGCATTTTGGCGACAAGGCTCCCGAGGAATGTCCTGTATGCGCCCATCCTCAGGCACACTTCGAGCTGAAAAAAGAAAACTACTAAGCTCTTGCATCTTGCTGTAAATCCGCAGTAATTTCAGTCGGGGGGACTTATGGAACGCATTGAAAACGCCTGCGCCTTCACAGGCCACAGGCAGGCAAAGCTTCCTTGGGGAGCAAACGAAAATTCAGAGGATTGCATAACTTTAAAACAGCAGATAGCAGACGCTGTGGAAGCAGTTTATATCGCTGGCATAAGGCATTATATCTGCGGAATGGCCACTGGCTGCGATATGTACTTTTGTGAGGCGGTCATCGATTTGAGAGAGTGCCATGAAGACATCAGTCTTGAGGCAGCCATCCCTTGGGAAAAGCAGTCCAACGCTTGGGGCAACAGCTTGAAAAATCGCTATAAAATGCTTCTTGAGCAGTGTGACTACTACACCTTAGTTCAAAAGGAATATACCCCCGACTGTCTTATGCGCAGAAACAGATACATGGTGGATAACGCCAAGATACTCATAGCGGCTTACAGCGGTAAGCAGGGCGGCACCATGAGCACAATTTTATATGCCATGCGGAAAAACCTTGAAATAATACAAATACCCCTCGGATAAAAAAGCTCAAAAAACCACCTGCGAACCTTAGGGTCAGTAGGTGGTTTTTTGCTATTTCATCTGCCTTTTACGGGCAAGGTTTATCATGCCGTCTTCCATTTCCCCAAGCTTTGCAAGCATCTTTCCAGCGCCATAGGCAGTGCAGGTGGAAGCGTCGTCAACAGCGCTTACCCTGATGCCGGTTTTAGCGTAAATAAGCTTGTCCATTCCTGCCACAAGGCTGCCGCCTCCGGTGAGAATTATGCCGTTTTGGTCAATATCGGCAACAAGCTCCGGCGGAGTGCGCTCAAGAACCATTTGTGTGGAATCAAGTATTACTTCCATAGGCTCAGAGAGAGCCTCGGCAATGTCGTTTGTATCAACGTCAACACTTCTGGGTAAGCCCGTCATCAGACAACGGCCCTTAACCTCCTCGGTTTTCGTTTCGCTTACGGGATAGGCGCAGCCAATGCCAATTTTGAGAGCTTCTGCTGTTTTAAATCCTATAAGGAGATTGTGCTTGCGCCGTATATATTTTATGATGGCTTCGTCAAAAGCCCCTCCGGCAGTTTTTATAGACTCGCTTTCAACAACACCGCCAATGGAAACTACGGCAATCTCCGTTGTGCCGCCGCCAATATCCACCACTAAATGCCCGTCTGGCTTTGTTATATCCGCACCGCTGCCTAAAGCCGCCGCAACGGATGACTCAAGAAGATACACCTTTCTTGCGCCGGCTTCAATGCCTGCGTCTATGGTAGCTCTTTCTTCAACGCCGGATATGCTGCCGGGGACGCAGATTATTATTCTGGGTTTGAAAAGACTGAAGGAGGTTATCCGCTCTATTAACTCTTTGAGCATACGCACCGTCATGTCATAGTCGGATATTACCCCCGAGCTTATGGGATATATTGAAACAATATTCGCCGGAGTTCTCCCAAGCATTTTCTGTGCATCCTCACCGACCTTTAAAAGCCGACCTGTGTGCTTGTCCACAGCCACAACCGTTGGCTCCCTAAGGGTTATTCCCTTGCCGGCGACGTATACGATTATGCTGGAGGTGCCAAGGTCTATTGCTATGTCTCTTTCAAAAAAAAGCATTTTTGTTCACCTCGTAGAATACCCTGCCACAGGAAAAAAGCCTTCCCCGCAGCCGCTAAAATAATATGTTTTCTATGGTTTGACTTGCGCAAAACGCATTTTGCTTATCTTGTCCTTGCCAGTGTACAGCACAAAACCTCATCCGCTCCGGAAAGCAGCAAGGTTTTTGCACATTCCGAAAGGGTTGCGCTGCTTGTAATTATATCGTCAATAAGAAGAATTCTTTTGCCCCGAACAAGCTCCTCGTCCCTAACTGCGTAAACACCGCTGATGTTGGCACGGCGCTTTTCTATGCTGCCCACGCCAGATTGGGCGGGTACATCTGTGTGCTTTAAAAGCAGCTCCACCGCAACATCATCCAGATAAAGGGCGGCAGCCATAGCAAGGAGCATGGCTTGGTCATAGCCCCGCTTTTTAAGGCGCTTTGCACTTAAGGGAACCCAGCTAATAATATCATAGCGGCCTTTAAGATTTTCACGAATACAGTCGGCAATCAGTGTCCCGTATGTGTCAGCATAGGCCGTTGCGTCATTAAACTTAAAGCGGAGGATGGAGCTTCTAACCTTGTCTTCATAGTACAACGGTGAATAACAGGCAGAGAAAAACTCACCATGCTGTTCCCCGCCATTTTTTGTTCTCTCAATGTTTTTACGGCAGCTTTCGCACATCCCCCGTTCGCCGGTTTTTAGTATGCTTCTGCAAAAAACACAGCGAGGAGGAAATAGCAGGTCCAAGAGATTAGATAGCAGTCCCATAACAAAACCTTCCTTTGAAACATTTGGCATATTTGCCTATTGCGCAAGTCTGGCTCGAAGTCCGCTGAATCTTCTTGTAACTTTGTGGTTATCTATCATTTTAAAAACGCTGGCATCCCCGCCAACTATTATGAGAAGCTGCCTTGCTCTTGTGACTGCGGTGTATAGGATGCTGCGGCTCATAAGCTGGGGCGGCCCATCAAGGGCAAGGAAAATAACAGCCCTGTATTCGCTGCCCTGCGCCTTATGAACCGTCATGGCGAAGGCGTGTTCAAGCTCGTTTAGCATATCAAAGGCATAAACCGCAAGCCTATCATCATAAAGAACACTCATTGTCTCACTTTGAGCATCTATGGAAACTATGACACCCACATCGCCGTTATATACTCCTGTCCCCTGCTCTGTCTTATTGGGGAAATCTAAGTTTTCTACTCCCTTGTTATTTATATCCGACTTTTCTTGTTTTGTCCACATTATATCATAGTTATTTCGGGTTTGCATCACTCTGTCTCCCTCCCGAAAGACAATTTCCCCGAAATTTTTTTCTTTTTTCCCCTCGGCAGAGGGATTTAGCACCTTTTGCAAAACGGAGTTTAGGTAAACCGTTCCCGTTTCCCCCCGTCTTGTGGGGCTTAAAACCTGAATATCCATAGGCGGTATGCCCATATTCTTCGGCAACCGCTCACCACAAAGTCCGGCGATGGTCTCCACAGCCTGAGCCGGACTTGTTCTTTTTAAAAAGAAAAAGTCACTGTCGGCTGAGTTTCCGGAAAGCTCCGGATAATCTCCCCTTATTATCATATGTGCGTTTGACACTATGCGGCTTGCTGCTGTCTGCCTGAAAATTTCCGTAAGTCTTACGGTTTCAATAAGACCGCTGCGGATTAAATCCTGAAAAACATGGCCGGGGCCTATGCTTGGAAGCTGGTCGGCATCCCCCACCATAATAAGCCTGCAAGATTCCGGCATGGCCTTAAGTAAAGCCTTCAAAATAGTTATGTCAACCATTGAACATTCGTCAAGGATAATTGCGTCACAGTCAAGAGGGTCGTTCTCATCCCGCCTGAAAATAAGCTCGTCACCCTCAAGGGAAAAGCCAGCCTCTAAAAGCCTGTGTATTGTGGAGGCATCCTTTCCGGTAATTTCACTCATGCGCTTGGCGGCTCTGCCCGTTGGGGCTGTCAGCAAGGTTTTAAGCCCCATTTTATCAAAGAGCGACACTATGGCACGAACAGTTGTGGTTTTTCCCGTTCCGGGGCCGCCGGTGAGAATCATCATGGAATTTTCCGCTGCAATTTTCAGGGAATAAAGCTGGCTGTCTGCATACTTTACTCCCATTTCCCCTTCAACCTGAGAAATAAGAGATTCTATGTCCCACTTAATTTCCGGTTTTTCACCGCATATCTCCTTAATCCTATCTGCCCCGTAGGTTTCAGCCTCAAAAAGCCCAGCAAGGTATATGGCCTGCCTGTCGGCAATATTGCTTAAAACCAGCTCTCCGCTGTCACACAGCACTTCCAGCGCTTCCTCCACCGACTGGGCATCCACGCCAATAAGCTCGCAGGTCACCTCTATAAGCTTGTCAGAAGGTATGAAAGTGTGGCCATTTCCGGCATTGTGGCGAAGCTCGTAAATAGTTGCGGCGGCAACCCTCTCGGGGCTGTCCTCCTCAAAGCCCATATTCACAGCAAGTCTGTCTGCCTCGGCAAAGCTTGCGCCTATCTTCTCCCCTGCCATTATATATGGGTTTTCATGCAAAAGCTCCAAGGCATTTTCCCCATAAGCCCTGTAAAGGCGTATGGCGATTATCGGGGGAACATAATAGTTGCTTAAAAAGTCTATAAGCCTTCTTAGTCCCGTCTGCCTTTTGAAGGCATCTGATATTTCATAGGCCTTCCTTCTGCCAAAACCCCTAATTTGCGCAAGCTTTTCCGGCTCGTTTTCAATAACGGCAAGGGTGTTTTCTCCAAACTCTGTTATAAGTAAGGTCGCCGTGGCAGGGCCTATGCCTCTTATGGCGCCGGAGGATAGATATTCATAAATAGCTCCGGCGCTTGAGGGAAGGCTTCGCTCTGCCCATTGCGCCTTTAACTGCTCGCCATGGGTGGGATGCCTTGTCATCTCCCCCGTCACCGTAATCTGCTCGCCGGGGGCGGCATAAGGAAGACAGCCCACCACCGTCATGCTCTCGCCATCTTGTGTTTCAAGCCTTATGACAGTGTAGCCGTTTTCCTCGTTTTGGTAGACTAGGGATTTTATAGTGCCCGACACCTCTATGTAGTTGTTTTGTTCATCCATCGTAGCAGCTCCGTATGATAAAATATTCTATCTGGTCCGGTGAGCAGACCTGAATGCTCATGTCATCTTCCGATAACAATCGTGCAAGCTCTGCGGCCTTCGGCTCAAGTCCTTCGTCAACTATAAGTATATCGGCGTAAAGGCTTCCGCTCTTTCTAAGCCAATTAAGTCCATAAATTGTATGCTCAAGGTTTTTTGCCGCCCCCCGTGCCGAAACTGTCACTGTGAGGCTGGCATCTTTCCCTCCAACTGTTGGTCTTAAAAGCCAGCCTTTTATGCTCCAAAGTAAAAACAAAAAGCCAAGGCTTAGAGCCATAGATAGAGCAATTTTTAAAATATCCATAATTTCTCCCCCTTACAGTCCATAATACGGGGGAGAAAAAGATTTGTTACGGATTTGCCCTAGGGTGTGTCGACACTACCTGAAATGCTCAGATTTTGAAGGGGATTTTTCGCAAGGCAAGGCAAAAATTCGCAGTTGTGGTTTGTCCACTGCAAGAATTTTTAACGCAGCATGGCGGGAAATTCGTCAAAAGATGGGCGTTGAACGGTAGTGTCAACACGCCCTAAAGCATTTTCTTAAGAAACTGGCCTGTATAGCTTTTCTCGCAGGCGGCGCAGTCCTCCGGCGTTCCTGTGAAAATAATTTCACCGCCCATGTCCCCGCCTTCGGGGCCAAGGTCAATCACATAGTCAGAGGTTTTGATAACGTCTAGATTATGCTCAATAACAATAACAGTATTTCCCCCATCTACAAGGCGGTTTAAAACCCCTATCAAAAGGTCAACGTCTGCAATATGCAGGCCGGTGGTCGGTTCGTCAAGGATATAAACGGTTTTCCCAGTGCTTCTTTTGCACAGCTCCGAGGCAAGCTTTATCCTTTGGGCCTCGCCGCCGGAAAGGGTGGTGGAGGACTGCCCCAGCCTAACATAACCCATACCAACATCACAAAGGGTCTTTAGCTGTCCTCGTATTTTAGGAAGGTTTTCAAAAAACTTTTCGGCTTCCTCAATGGTCATTTCCAGCACTTCGGAGATGTTTTTGCCCTTATAGCGCACCTCCAGAGTTTCACGATTATACCGCTTGCCCTTGCAGACCTCACAGGGGACAAAAATATCCGGCAGAAAGTGCATTTCTATTTTAACAAGGCCGTCTCCGGCGCAGGCTTCACAGCGCCCGCCACGTACGTTAAAAGAAAACCTGCCGGCGTTGTAGCCCCGCAGCTTCGCATCTTGTGTTTGGGAAAAAAGCTCCCGTATGCCGGTGAAAACGCCGGTGTAGGTGGCGGGATTTGAGCGGGGGGTTCTTCCTATGGGGCTTTGGTCAATGCTTATAACCTTATCCACATTCTCAAGGCCCTCTATGCTCTCATGGGCACCGGCATAGGTTTTCGCACGGTTTAGCTCCAAGGCAAGCTTTTTATAAAGCACCTCGTTTATAAGAGAGGACTTGCCGCTGCCGGAAACCCCCGTTACGCAGGTGAGAGTGCCTAAAGGTATGGCTACGTCCACATTTTTAAGGTTGTTTTGGCTGGCCTTGCGTATTACAAGGCTTTTGCCGTTGCCCGCCCTTCGCTTTTCCGGTACTGGGATTTTCTTTTTTCCGCTAAGATACTGACCCGTAATGGAATTTTCGCAGCGGCAAATATCGTCAATCGTCCCAACGCAGACAACTTCGCCCCCATGGACTCCCGCCCCAGGGCCAATGTCCACAATGCAGTCTGCTGCCCGCATGGTGTCCTCGTCGTGCTCAACGACGATAAGTGTATTTCCAATGTCACAAAGCTCTCTTAGAGTTTTAAGGAGCTTTTCGTTGTCTCTTTGATGCAGGCCAATGGATGGCTCGTCAAGGATGTATAAAACTCCCATAAGAGATGAGCCTATTTGGGTTGCAAGACGTATGCGCTGACTTTCGCCGCCGGACAAGGTGCCCGCCCCTCTGGATAAGGTGAGGTATTGCAGACCTACATTGTGCAAGAATAAAAGCCGCTCCTTAATTTCCTTTAAAATGCGGCCGGCTATCATCATATCCCGCTCTGAAAGCTCAATACCCTCAATAAACTCCAAGCCACGAGCAACTGACAAATCGCAAAAGTCAGAAATATTTATACCGCCTACGGTAACGGCAAGGGCTTCTTTTTTAAGTCTTTTACCTTTACAGGCCGGACAGAAAAACTCACCCATACTCTGCTCAATGTCACTTCTCATGCCGGAGCTTTGAGTTTCACGATGGCGTCTTTCAAGGTTGTTAATAATGCCTTCAAAGGGCTGGTTTAAGGTTCCCTTACCTCT
>JAAYFX010000372.1 GCA_012728025.1 Clostridiales bacterium | reverse complement strand
GGTATAATGAGTTACGGGAGACACATGGTTTTTTCACCGGTGTATGTGCTGTGTTGCTTGACATTCGTGTAGTTTTTTGGTATAATGCGGTATTGATGGGTGGAGGTGTTTTATGGCTAGACCGAAGAAAGATAAGACTGTCCGCATCGAGGACATACTCGATGAGGAAGGCAACCCCATCTCCCCGAACAAGAACACGAAAGACCTCAATGCACAGAGATTCGCACGGCAAGTGGAGGCATCGTATGAGGGAGACGCCACACGCCCCGGTCGTGGCATGTATGCGGGAATGGCACATCCGCATGAGTTTCTGGTGTTTTACAGGGAAGCCAAGAAGAAACCACACCGAGGTGCTCCTTGGGGATATGGCACGCAAGAAGAACTCGAGAAGGAGATTGACGCTTATTTCGAGTTCTGTATCCATCGTAGGATAGCTGTGTCGGTGGCGGGGCTTGGTGCTTGGCTTGGCGTATCTACGGCAACTTTAGGTTATTGGAAAAGAAACAGGGAAACATTGCCGTATTACGAAAGTGTGGAGCTTGCAATTGCGTTTATCCACGGTATGATGGAACAAGGAGCACTCGACGGTAACGTACCAGCCACCATCTATAATTTTCTGGCTCGTAACTACAACGGGCTCAAGGATATACAGGAATACACTGTTGAGCCAATCAAGCAACTCTCTATACTGGAACAAGATAAGATTATTGACGCCTTGCCCGAGTGAATAAATATACACATCTATCATACAAACACGCATAGATATGCACACAAAATTGACCCCTTGGAGGGGTCTTTTTTTATTGTCCAAGTTCGCCCCGCTCGTAGAGGCTCTACAATCAACGCAAACCACTCAGGTGAGGAATTATACCACTTCCGCTACAAAGTCCAGCACAGGCAATCCTCGTGCATCTGGGAGCAAGTTAGAGCACACATGACTATGTTGCTAGGACTCGGGCGCACATATACTGGCTGGTATTCTTTTACCCAAAAATAATCCAACAATCTTCTTGACAGTTTTTACTACAGGGTGTAATATAAAGTATGAGGAGAGACAAGATGAACTACAGAACTTACACCAAGGAAGAAATCAACAAGGCAATTGTAGCTGTCAGAGATAATGAGTATGATTACAATTATGTAGCCATCAGAGTTTGCCCCGACATGGTGGAAGTTGGACAGAAGCTTGAAACATCTTTTGTTTGGGTCGACGGTGAAATCACCGATGAAGAGCTTGAAGGCACTTGCGGTATTAGTATTAAATCCAAGGCTTCTTGCGGATACTTTGGCGAGTGCATGGCAATCATCGGTGGATACGATGCAGAGTATGGCGAGGATATCGGAGAGATTATCATAAAAGACGCTGAAGTTATAGCAGTTTTATAAAGGAGACAATATGACAAAGGACATTACTTATCAAGGCATCGACTGGGAGGTCGAGTACGACTGGGATGATGACGCTCGTACTAATATGGAGATAGTAGCCATAAGGACGACAGCGGACCTCTACGAGCATCTGCTTGCGTCAACGCTAGACGGCCTGTATGAGACGCTCGAAGAGTCGTTCGAGTAATTTATCAACTTCGGGGGTTGCGTGCAGTAGGCGCAATCCTCGTGCGTCTGAGAGGCTTCTAGGACTACTAGGACTCAGGCGCATACTAGGATTCAGGCGCATATATAGGATACTAGGACTCGTGGCTACTAGGACTCAGGCGCATATATGGGTGTATAGGTGGGAGGTTCTTGACACATGTCTGGAATCTGTCAACTATGTAGCTGATATATTAGTGTATTAGTTGAAAACCCAGTAAACCCATGGGATTGGTAAGACTTTATATCCTAGTAACTCTATAGGTTTTATAAGGCTTTGTATCCTAGTAAGTCTATTGAATTAGTAGGAGTTTATATCCTATTGGATGGGTGGGCCTTCATGCAAGTTTCGTGCCAAGTTTTGGTCTAAAAAAATGCATTTATTTTATAAAAAACTGTTGACACTATAATACAACCATGGTAAGCTTAGGGTATATTAAAGATAAG